>JAAZDH010000196.1 GCA_012512865.1 Clostridiaceae bacterium
CATAAACCCCCTCTCACTGGCAGCTTGACTTTAAAATGGTGTAATAATACACATAATTTTAGCATAATAAAATCGAAAATTCAATAAAAAGATAAAATGTTTTACCTTTAATTTTTTTATTAAACCTTAATATTACATATATTCATTTAGTTTACAGTCTATACAAATAATTTTTACTAAAAAGTGTTGACATGCGAAATAAAATTGGTTAATATATATAAAGTAATGAAATCATAATGCTAAATATGCAAGAAAACACATTGAAACATTCGCAGAAATATTTACCGCTTACTTCGCAGTTTGGATATATGACAAATGCAGGTAAAACGTATTATCAATCGTGTTTTATGAGGAAATTGAAAAGGCTGTTTAAAAAAGCAGGAGTACTTGGTAAATATATTAAAAGAACTTGGAAAGCAGAAGTTAAATTAAGGGGTAATTGTATACAGGAGGCGTTTATAAGGTTTGAATGCCAAATTACAACAAGCTAATAAAATAGGCGCACAGATAGGGGCAGGTGTCGGCAGGCTATTTTCACCTGGGTTCAAGAAGGGGTTAAAAAGGGGTAAATACGTATATTTAATGTTTCTTCCCATATTTGTTTACTATTTAATATTTGCTTATTTGCCCATGTATGGAATATTAATAGCTTTCCAGGATTTCAGGCCGGGCATGTCTTTTTTTGAAAATGCAAACTGGGTTGGATTCTAGCATTTTATCAACTTCTTTTCAAGCCCCATTGCGTTTAAGGTGATAAAAAATACCGTAGTATTAAACTTGTGGGAATTGGTGTTTGCTTTCCCCGCACCCATCATTTTAGCGTTACTGTTAAATGAAATAAAGGTAAGCTGGTTTAAGCGGACGGTACAAACAATTTCGTACCTGCCTCACTTTGTAGCAATGGTTGTTATAATAGGTATAGTGAAGGATATTGTATCATCCGAGGGCTTGATAAATACCATTTTAGCTCAAATACATACATGGATGGGCAAAAACCCCGACGACTTTCAACCCATCATATTTTTAAACCAATCAAAGTATTTCAGGCCGATATATGTATTTTCAGGTATTTGGCAGGGTGTTGGCTGGGGATCAATAATCTACCTGTCAAGCTTGTCAAGCATTGACCCTAACTTATATGAAGCTGCAGAAATTGATGGCGCCGGGCGTTTCAGGAAGATGTTTTATATAACAATACCGGGAATTGCACCCACCATCACGATAATGCTTATTTTTGCTATAGGCGGATTAATGAGCAGTGGCTTTGAGAAATTGATCCTGTTATATCAACCTCTTACTTATGAAGTAGCCGATACAATAGGTACGTACATGTACCGTACAGGCCTGGAAGAAGCGAAATACAGCCTTTCGGCGGCCGTAAGCTTATTTAGTACGGTTATCAATTTTATGATGTTGGTTTTTGCAAACAAGGCAGCTTCAAAGATTTCAGAAAGCAGCCTGTGGTAAGGAGAATGATGTTATGAGGTATAGGCGTACTGCAGCGGATTGGATATTTGATACGTTTAACTACACAGCGATGATTTTTCTTATAGTAGTAACAATATACCCTTTTTGGAACATATTAATGTCGTCTTTAAGTGATTCCGCCACCATATCGAAAAAGGGCGCCATGCTTATATGGCCTGGAGGTTTCAACCTTAATTCCTACAGGTTGGTTGCAAAGAACCCATTGATATTAATAGGGTATAGAAATACCCTGTTTCTTGTGATTGTTGGCACATCCCTGAACATGCTCATGAACGTGTTCGGTGCTTACGCCCTTTCACGGAAATGGTTGATGGGAAGAAAGTACATGATGCTGATGCTGACCATTACCATGTTTTTTGGAGGAGGGCTGATACCAACTTATTTGCTTATCAGAAAACTGGGGCTGTATGATACAATATGGGCGCTGATATTGCCCGGGGCAGTATCAACCTGGAATATTATCATGATGAGAACATATTTCCTGGGAATCCCGGATAGCCTTGAGGAATCAGCCGTAATTGACGGAGCAAATGACTTTCAGATTTTATTCAAGATCATCATACCGGTTTCCACGCCTATAATGGCAGTCATGGTGCTGTTTTATGCCGTGGGTCATTGGAATGCATGGTTTGCCGCTTCAATATACCTGAGAAACCAGGATTTATACCCGCTTCAATTGGTTTTAAGAAGAATACTGATTACGGGAGCGCGGTTGAATGAATTTGAACTGGGTTATATACAAGGAGCGGAACGCCAAATGGTATTTAAAGGGCTTAAGTATGCCACGGTAATAGTTGCAACTGTTCCAATACTAATGGTTTACCCATTTATTCAAAAATACTTTGTTAAAGGTATCATGCTTGGTTCATTAAAAGGCTGATTCATAGTAAACTTAATAAAACCAATATAATGGCAAACTTTTGAAAGTTGGTTATTATTTCAGCAGCTTGCTGCTGGATTATTACAAATATATCTAAAAACAAATTTTATAAGGGGGTAGAAGAATGAAAACTAAAAGGATTTTTTCATGGTTACTGGTAATTGTGCTTTGTCTTGCGGTGCTTTCGGCATGTTCATCTGGCAAAAAAGAGACCGATGGGACAACTGCTGCTACCGGAACCGGAAAACCTAGTGAAGTTGAATGGGAACCTGCTACATTTAGCATCTGGACATGGCCTGGTTCCATTGAACTCTGGGGTGCCAAAGATTTTAACGATGTATCTTGTTTCCAGGAAGCGGAAAAGATTACAAACACAAAGATCGAATGGGTAATGCAATCCGATAATGCCACCTTTGATTTGATAATGGCTTCCGGCGACATACCTGATGGCGTATATTATGCATGGAGCCCGGTCCGCCAGGGACAGTATGCAGCTGATGTCTTGATTGTAGATATCATGCCCTATATCAAGAGCTCCGCACCCAACCTGCTGCAATTAATAGAATCCGATCCGCTGGTGAAGAAACAACTGGTGCATGAGGACGGCACGGCATACCTGGTACCATGGCTGACAACGGACCTGTCGCTGTTGGCAGGCGAAGGTTTTGCCATTCGCAAGGACTGGCTTGACAAGTTCAACTTGAGCGTTCCCAAGACACCCGATGAGTTGCTTAATGCGTTGATGACTTTCCGTGAACAGGACGCCAATGGAAACGGCAAGAAGGATGAATTGGTGACAGGTTATCCGTCACAGTTCAATAAATCCGCTTTCGCTTTCGGGACAACCGATGGATTCCACCTGGCTGAAGACGGGAAGACAGTAGTTTATGGTCCTATGACCGATAACTACAGGGAATGGCTGAGATGGATGAACAAGTTGTATTCCAACAACTTGATCGACCCGGATTATTTCTCCTGGGACTATGACTTGTACATGAAGAAATGCATGGAAGACAGGGTTAGCTTGTATGTAGATAATCCAGGTGTTCTGAGTACAATCATGAAAGACGGTGAAAAGAACGGCCTAAACATTGTATGGGAACCCATGGAATACATGTACTACAAGGGCAAGAGTGTTAACTTCTCTTCTGCGTACAAGCGCTATGTACAACCGTATGGCGTGGCATTCTCAAAAGACGTGGATAATCCCGAGAGGTTCATGAAGTGGTTTGACTTCTGGTTCACCGAGGAAGGCAATGATTTGCTGAACTGGGGTATTAAAGGAGTATCCTATACGGAAGTCGGCGGGAAGAGGCAATATACGGATACTATTCTTAAGGACCCCGAATTGGTGCCAAGTACTGCATTATCAAAATATGCATATCCTACCTTCGTTGGTGTTCAGAGTGCACAAGCCGCTTTCGCACTGGCTGATGATTTTGAAAAGAAATGCAGGGAGATATGGGCTAAAACAGACATTTCAGGAGCCGCAGAACCGTTCACAGCATTTACCAATGATGAACAGGCTATTAACAGCCAGTATTCGACAGACTTGTCCACAATCAAGGATTCCTGGAGAGACAGGTTTATAACCGGTGAAAAGAACGTAGATACCGATTGGGAAGAATATATAAACGAGTTAAAGAAGTATCATGTTGAAGACTTGATCAAGATCAATCAAGCTGCAACCGACAGGTACCTTAAAAAATAAATTTGATTTAAGTGAAACAGGGTCTAAGATAGTATTTTATGATATAATTTTATCCAAGAAAGCCTCCCGGGCAAATTGCCTGGGGGCTTATTTGGAAATACACCTGAAATTAAACGATGGAGGTTTGTACCATGATGAAAGTTGTTCCAACCCCCGGCATGCGAATTACCGGATCTATATGCCTTGCCCCGGGAGAATACGATTTTTTTGGGAAAAACGGGCTGATTATTGAAGCTAGCAATGTAGTCATTGACGGCTACGGTGCCACCCTGGTGGGCGGTTACATGAAAAAAGATATTAGCAGTCCCGGTGGGGGTACCAGCAGCAGCGTCAACGGGAATAGCAATTTGAATACCGGTGGAAGTAATGATGGGAATATCAACGGGTTTGATTACGGCAGCCGCAGAAATGGTGACAATGCGAAGGAACTCGGGTATTTCGGCGTAGGTATTATGGTAAAAAACCAAAAGAATGTAATAATTAAAAATTTAAGGTTTAAAGGCTTCGATATAGGGGCATACATAGCTTTTTGCGAAAATATAACCTTGGAGAATTGTGACTTTTCGGATTGTTTTACCGATCCTGACTGGGGCTGGGACGACCATGGCATTCATGGTGGTATTTACATGGAGCATACCCATTATTCGACCATTAGGTGTTGCAAGGCCGTGAATGTTTGGGATGCACTGAACATGCGTTACTGTAACCATAACACGGTTACAGGCAATATTTTTTCTCATACGTCCGATACCGGGTTGAAACTTTGGAATTCATGCTATAACACCGTAAATGACAATGATTTTTCGTATGGCATCCGTATTGCCCCGGGTGAAGTGCATGCCCGCGACTCTTGCTGTGTCTTGATCGAGTCAGGCTCAAACTACAACATTTTCAAGAGAAACAACATGACCCACGGGGGGGATGGGCTGTTCATCCGGGTTTTGAACGGCTGGATGTCCACGAATAATTTATTCGAGGAGAATGACTGCTCCTATGCCAATAATAATGCCATAGAAGCATGGGCGGATAATAACAAGTATATCCGCAATATTGCCAATTATTCCAGCTACGGCTTCTGGCTGGGTAATTCGGATAATACGGTTTTAATTGACAATGAAGTTGCCTATAATGGGACTATGTTCCACAATGCCCCGGAGGCTTTCGGAAACTGCGGCATAGCAGTGGTGAACGGCTCAGGGAGCCATTACCTCCTCGAAGGCAATTATATCCATGACAATAACGGCCCGGGAATAGCGATACGCTATAAAAAGGATTACCCGTCATTTCATTGGATTATACAGGGTAACCGCATTGAAAACAACAAGAATTACAATAACTACAAGGGCCATGGAATATATTTCAAGAATGCAAGGTTTATAACCTTTGGATACAATGAATTCAGGGGCAACGAGGGAGAGAATATCTTTTTTGATGATAATGTAAGTGATGTCTACTACCTTAAGGG
>JAAZDH010000197.1 GCA_012512865.1 Clostridiaceae bacterium
AAGATAACCAGTACGGGCATCCAGGGATAATTGAGTATGCTCCTGATTTTTTCAACATTCCTGAATATTAAATTTGCCCTTTTATATGTTGCAAAGCGGCGGGCAAATCCGATAGTCAATACATCCGGCTCAAGAAGGTGCTCCGCTTCCCTGGTGCTTCCAGGTGAAAGCCCGTTTGCTATTCGCTGCTCTTTTATCTTTTCCCGCAGGAATTCAATGAGCTCTTTTTTTAATTTCATGTGTGCAGCCCAAAGCAGGTTGTCCTCTATATTGTCAATACCTGACCATATGCTTTTTTCGATTATTTTTTCCTGCCATCCTTTTTCCAGGTACTTGTCATATAGTTTTTTTAATGGGGTAGCCAGCCACGATATTGTATGAATCCCGTTGGTTATATGGGTTATTGGGATTTCGTCTTCAGGTATGCCCGGCCACAGGTTTGCATATATATTTCGTGTAACGGCGCCATGAAGCTCGCTTACACCGTTCTTTAACCCTGCAATGGCCAAGGCAAGGACGGTCATGTTGAAATTCTGGCTGTCATTTACTTTCAAGCCTAAATCAAGGAATTGATGCCTGCTTATTCCCAGCCGGCTCCAATAATTGCTGAAATACTTGTCAATCATATGGAGGGGGAAGGTATCATTACCTGCAGGTACGGGGGTATGGGTGGTAAAAACTATATGAGCGGCGGCTGTTTCTTTTGCCGCCCTGAAAGACAGCTTTTTTTCCTCCATGAGTTTCCTTATCACTTCCAAGCCTAAAAATGCCGAGTGCCCTTCATTCAGATGATATACCGTAGGATTGATTCCGAGGGCTTCAAGGGCCTTTATTCCGCCAATGCCGAGCATTATCTCCTGCTGGATGCGGGTTTCCTGGTCTCCTCCATACAGGCGTGAGGTCAGCCACCTGTCTGCCTCGTTGTTTTTTTCAATATCGGTATCCATCAAGTACAAGGGCACCCGCCCTACCTTGATTTCCCATACTTTTGCATATACAATTCTTCCCGGGTATTCAACCCCGATAACCACTTGCTGTCCTTCCGCATTGACAGCAGGCTTCATGGGCAGGGCAGGGATATTGAGGTCGGTAAACACCGTTTCCTGCCATCCATCCCTGTTTATGCGCTGACTAAAGTAACCCTGCTTGTAAAACAGGCCAACTGCAACAAGGGGGATGCCAAGATCACTGGCGGATTTGCAGTGGTCTCCCGATAAAACACCAAGACCGCCCGAGTACATCGGAAGTATTTCGTTTAAGCCGTACTCGGCTGAAAAATATGCAATTACGTGCTTGTCACGGTCAATCCCCGGAAAGTTCTTGCTAAACCATGTATCGGTGTTGGACATGTACGAGTCAAATAAATTTATAATTTCATTGTACCTTTCCAAGTATACCTTGTCGTTTTCGGCTTTTTTAAGCTTGTCAAGGCTTACCTGCTGCAGGAACCTTACAGGATTTTTGTTGATTTTTTGCCACAACTCCGGGTCAATATTCTTAAATAAATCGAGGGCATCATGGTTCCAGGACCACCAAAGGTTGTAGGCGATATCCTCCAGCCTTTTTAATTTTCTAGGAAGCACCGGGGTTACAACTATCCTGCCTGTTAAGTACATAAATAACCTCCAAGCAAGTTTTTTTGCTGTAAGCAAATCCTGTAATACAACAACTTGCAGCTTTACAAAGTACAACCTCTTACATGGTTGTTTATATAATAGCATGCATATTCCTCCGCATTATTATTCAAGTAATTGATTTTTCTCATGTGAGGCAGGGAATGGTTCCGTGTCCCGCGGCAAGGAATTATGATGGTTGTTTTTTATTTATTTTGTTTAATAGCATATAAAAGAGGGTAATATAAAATTGATTTTAATATAATGAAAATTAATGAAATAATGAAAATTTTAAGAAATAATTAAAACTGAAATACTAGAATTAGAAAATAAAAACGGGGAGGAGTAGTACTTATGTCAAGCGAGAAAGTAGTTGAACTTACGAAAGACAGCTTTGAACAGGAGGTAATGAATTCAAAAGGATTGGTACTGGTTGATTTCTGGGCTGCCTGGTGCGGTCCTTGCCGCATGGTTGCCCCGGTTATAGACCAACTGGCCGATGAATTCCAGGATAAACTTGTAGTTGCAAAGGTTAATGTTGATGATGAAGGAGAACTGGCCACCAGGTTTAGGATAATGAGCATACCCACAATAATATTGTTTAAGGATGGGGAAATCGCTGAAAGGCTTATAGGTGTAAGGACCAAGGATGAGTTTAAAAGTGTGATTGACAAGTACCTGTAGGTGAAAACAAGTTTTAGAAAAGCATGGGGGAGGAGACGGGAGGCCTTCCCCTGCCTTATCGGGAAAGTAAGACAGCGAGTGGTTCCCTGTCCTGTTGCAGGCATCAAGGCAAGCATTCCAGGCCATATCATCATGCTGATATATGGTCTTTTTTCATTTGGTTAAATTGTTGAAAATTTTGAAGAAAAAAAAGGATTTAAGCTAAAATTATAGAATTATAAAAGTATATAACGGCTTTCAGGGAAGCAATCATATAAATATTAAGGAGGTTGTCGGGATGCCCGGAGAAAAGCGCTTTAGGGGAGCATTGCATGGGTTTAACAAGGATGATGTTAACCAGTACATAGAAAAAATCCTGCAGGAATTTGAAAGCAGGCTTAAAGAAAAGGACGAAGAAATACTAAGGCTGAAAAATGAAAACCGCGAATTACGAATGAAGTACGAGGAGCTTTCCCTGAAAGAGCAGCAATTGAATGAAGACAGGGCTAGAATTGCCGATGTGCTTATCAAGGCGGAAGAGAATGCCCGGCTCATCTTGGAAGAAGCAAAGGCACAGGCAATTGAGGAGAAAAACAAGATAGAAGAATTAGTAGAAAACGAAAAGGAAAAACTCGTGGACATCAAGGGTGAAATACGCACCCTGAGAAATAACATCGTGGATGTTTTGAAAAAATACGAGGTCCAGCTGGGTGATATTCTTGGAGAAGAATAAAAGGATTCCATCAAAGAATAAGAGCAAGATCCCGGCTTCGATCAAGAAACAAAAGCATGGGCATGGCAAGAAACAAGACCGGGAGCCTGCACCTGGTGCAAGTCTCCCGGCAACATAATTATCGCGGCATGGTTCATTGGTATTCCAAGCAATACGTGGTGCCCTGATAGTTCGATCAAGGCATGAGCCATTGATAATACGGTTAAAACCCGGTTCGGTTGTATTTTGCTGCAAACCTCTGGATCCTTTTTACGGCTTCTATTATATTTTCCATTGAATTTGCGTAGGTTGCTCTTACGAATCCCTCCCCGCATTGGCCGAAAGCAGTTCCCGGGACAACAAGCACCCTCTCTTCAAAAAGAAGCTTTTCGCAAAAATCCTCGGAGTTCATTCCTGAATTCCTGATGTCCGGAAAAACGTAAAAGGCACCTAAGGGTTCAAAACAGTCATAACCGGCTTTCCTGAAGCCATCTACCATTACCCGCCTTCTCCTGTTATATTCCCTTACCATCGCCTTTACTTCATTGTCACCGTTTTGCAGGGCTTCTATTGCAGCCCTCTGAGCCATGGTGGGGGAGCACATGATGGCATACTGGTGAATTTTAAACATGGCGCCAATTAACTCGGGATGCCCGCATGCGTATCCCAATCTCCAGCCCGTCATTGCAAAAGCTTTTGAGAATCCGTTTATAAGTACGGTTTTCTCCTTCATACCCGGAAGACTTGCAATAGATACATGCTCCCCGTCATATGTCAGCTCCGCGTATATTTCATCTGAGATCACTATTATATCTTTATTTTTCAATATTTCCGCTATTTTGAGCAGGTCTTCCTTTTTCATAATTGCCCCGGTTGGATTATTGGGATAGGGAAGTACAAGGGCTTTTGTATTTGGGGTGATGAATTTTTCCAGGAGCCCGGGCGTAAGCCTGAACTGGTCTTCTGCGCGAAGTTCTATTATTACAGGGGTTGCTCCCGTAAATATGGCACAGGGCTTGTAAGCCACGAAGGAAGGTTCGGGTATAATGACCTCGTCTCCCCTTCCAGCTATGGCCCTAAGGGCCAGGTCGATTGCTTCACTTCCCCCGACGGTAACCAGGATTTCATTTTCGGGGCTGTATTCTATGCCAAACCTCCTGTGAATATAATTGGAAATCTCCTTGCGAAGTTCAAAGTAGCCGGAATTTGGCGTGTAATGGGTGTGGCCCTTTTCCAGGGAATATATACCTGATTCCCGGATATTCCACGGCGTTACAAAATCCGGTTCCCCTACACCCAGTGAAATAACATTTTCCATTTCGTTAATCAAATCGAAGTATTTCCTTATTCCCGAAGGAGGTACGCTTTTTACAAGGGGTGATATCATTGCAGCCATGTTCATAGTACTACAGCCTCCCTGCTATCTTCTTCCTTTTTCTCGAAAACCGTGCCGTTTTCTTTATATATTTTCAAGACAAAATGGGTTGATGTACTGACAACGGATTCTATGGGCGCCAGTTTTTCCGCCACAAAAAAGGCCACCTCTTTTAATGTTTTGCATTCGACTATCACGGTAAGGTCAAAACCCCCGGACATCAGGTAACATGCTTTTACCTCGGGATACCTGTAAATTCTTTCGGCCACCTTGTCAAAGCCTCTTCCCCTCTGGGGGGTTACCTTTACCTCTATTAATGCTGTGACTGCTTCCCTGGGCATTTTTTCCCAGTTGATAACCGCCTTGTATCCTGCTATTATATTATTCTCTTCCAGTGTTTTTATTGCTGCCCTTACTTCATCGACGCTCCTGTTCAGCATGATTGCAATTTGTTCCTCGGTATACTTGCTGTTATTCTCAAGTATCTCAAGTATTTCTTGTGTAAAATCGTCATTAAAATCGCCATTCTTGGTATCCATTGACATTAACCCTCCCGTATCATGTATAATAAAACTAAAAAAACCTTCATCCCCGTTAGGGACGAAGGTTTATTCGCGGTACCACCCTACTTGATGTTTTAAGCCCCTGCCCGGTATTAAATAGGCAGTTGCCAAAACATCCCCTCTTTTAGCGCGTTTTGCGCCATCCTCCATAACGCGAAGGATTACGTTCTCCCCTACATTAGGAAATACAGTTTACCTCCTATTTCTCGGGAAGACGGCTCAAGGGCTGCCTTCCACGGAGAATCATGCCGGACTTTCACCAGTGCGCCGGCTCTCTTTGTAAGATTCAACGTGTACTCTTCCCTGTCATTGCCTTTACCTGTTACCCTTTAATTTTTACCTTTGTTATAAGATAGCATAGCGGAAGGCACGTGTCAAGTATATGATTAGCCATTTCCCCTGTTACTGCAGCCATGGGTTTTTGGCCAAGTTTTTGTAAAACTATTTGTTTTTATAAATTATTTATGGTAGAATTATGTACAAATAATTTCGACATGTACAGTTTATGGATGGATAGGCTTATATGGAAAGTAATGTATAATTATGGATATATGCTGCTTGACTGTAATTGACATATGCAGGATATACACCTATTAATTATAATTAATATATACAAGATAAATATATGCAAGATATATACCAGATATATACCAATTGATTCCAGGCTGCAGGAAGAAATGGGGTGAGTTATTTTTATGGCATTTGCTACAAACATAAAAAAACTGAGAGAAGAAAACAACTTGTCCCAGAAAGATATTGCCGAATACCTGGGTATTACCCGGCAGGCGGTGGCTGCTTACGAGTGTGCAAAAAGAGAACCGGACTACGAGGTTTTAAAAAAACTGGCTGATTTTTTCGGGGTTTCAGTGGATTACCTGCTGGGAAGGGTATCGTGCAAGGACCTTAATGTAGTTACCGTGGCGAAGAATATTGAATTGATAAAAGGCAAACTAACCTTCGAAGAATTCTCGAAGGATATTTTTCTTAAAACAGGTACCATGATAACGCCTGAGATGCTGGAGCTATACGTAAGAGGAGAAAGAATGCCTTTTATCGGGACCATAAGGGTGTTTGCCCAATATGTATCGGTCCATGAATCTTTTTTTTACAGGCATAATACTGTTGAAACATTGGAACAGGAGAGAAAGATGTATGTAAAGGAGATACAGCAGCTTGGCGCAGAGTACCGGCAGGATTTTGACTATTCCGTGTCCGGTTTTATTCCTGCAGTGCTAAACCATATGGATATGGAAACCGCCCAATGGATAATGGATAAGGATAACCTGGAATATATAAAACTGGCCAGGGGCATAAAAGAGTCCGGGATTCCCGTAGAAAGCGTTATCCCGGTTATAGACGTGTTAAAATCAATTAATAAGGGGCAAAATAAGTAACAAACAGGCAAGTATGCAAACAAAAACATGCAGTAAAACAA
>JAAZDH010000198.1 GCA_012512865.1 Clostridiaceae bacterium
TAAACCTTTATTAATCCTTTTTATTCCCGTAATTGCGGTTAATGTCTATAGAAGTATGGATAAGATTATGATTACCTTGTTAAGCGATGCGGTGCAAACTGGTTTGTATGAAAATGCGGATAAAATAGTTTTGATACCTACAACCATTATTACAGCGATAGGAACAGTTATGCTTCCTCGTATGAGCAATATAATAGCTCAAGGAAATAAAGAGAACAGTAATAGATATATTAGAGATTCCATGCAGTTTGTTTTAGGATTGGCAATAGGAATGATGTTTGGCATAGCCGTTATTGCTGAAATGTTTGCGCCACTTTATTTTGGCGAAGCCTTTACTCAAGCCGGACCTATAATAAAATATTTGACTCCAATTGTTTTTCTAACTTCATGGAACAATGTTGTAAGAACACAGCATATAATCCCACAAGAAAAAGATAAAGTATATATAATAGCTATAATATTAGGCGCTGTTATTAACCTAGTTCTGAATATAATCTTTATTCCATTATATGGGGCTATGGGCGCCGTTATTGGAACTTTAGCCGCGTTTTTTGCTGTTTTTCTTTACCAAACGCTAAACACAAGAAAAGAATAGGATTTTATACAATACTTAAAAGATAATTACTTGTTTTTTGTTTCGGGAATATTAATGTACTTAAGTGTGAGTATAATTAGAAAATTCATTGGCGTGGGTTACTGGCAATTGGTTGTTCTTATTATTATAGGTGTTGCAGTTTATGCATTAGCTTCAATTTTGTTATTTTTTGTTTTGAAAAAAGATAGATTTGAAAGAATGAAATCGCTTTTGTTTAGAAAAAAGAAAACTAATTAAAATAATGAGTTATAATAAAAATACGAGGAGATATTATGAAAAAGGCATTGATTATTACTTTTACAGATTCTGATAATTATGGCGCTTTTTGGCAGGCGTATGCATTGCAAAAGAAGTGTAATGAGTTTTGTGAGACAAAGCTTATAGATTATGAAAGGATGAAGCCAAAAACAAAAAGCAAAAACTTATTTAGAAGAAGCTATATAGTTATGAGAAAGAAGCTATATTATTTAATTATAGATAAAAAGAAACATAAAAGGTTTTTGGAAGATAAAGAAAAATATTTAGAATTAACAAATCAAAAATATAATAAAAACAATATAAAGGATATAGAACAAGAAAACATATTTTTTATAACGGGAAGCGATCAAGTTTGGAATCCTAGAAATAACAAAAATGATTATTCATTTTTATTGGATTTTGTAAATGATCCCGATAAAAGGAATTCGTACGCCGCTAGTTTTGGCGGAGATAATATACCTGAAAAGAACAAAGAGCAATACAAAGAAATCCTGAATACATTCAAATATATTTCAGTTAGGGAAGCTCAAGGTCAAAAAATCATTAAAGACCTTATAGGAAAAGATGTGCCGGTGGTTTTAGATCCTACTTTGTTGCTTAACAAAAGTGATTGGGAAAAAAGCATTGATTATAAGTTTGAGAATAAAGAAAAATATATATTGATTTATTCTTTAAGCCATTCAGAAAAGATTTTAGAGCATGCAAAGATACTTTCTAAAAAAACGGGGTTAAAGATAAAGTATATAAAAACAAGTTTAAGAAAGGGAATAAGGGCTGAGAACATATATAACGCAGGGCCTGAAGATTTTATAAAGCTGTTTTTAGGCGCGGAATATGTATTAACAAACTCATTTCATGGCACAGCTTTTTCAATTAATTTTAATAAGAACTTTTTTGTTGAATTAGATACAGTTGCAAAAGTAAGCAGTAGAATAACAAATATCTTAAAAGCACTGAATTTAGAAAATCGAATAATTAATGAAAAAACCCAAAAAGAAATAATAGAACCTATCAATTATGAATATGCGAATAAAAAGTTAAACGAATTAAGAAAAGATTCAATCCATTATTTAAAAAATTTATTTAATCAGTAAAGGGTGGTAAAAATGAGTAACTATTTTGATACAAAAGATAAAGCTTTATGTTGTGGTTGTACCGCTTGCAAGAATATTTGTCCTAAACAATGTATTAGTATGGAAGAGGACAAAGACGGGTTCTCTTATCCTGTCATTGATAAGGATAAGTGTATTGATTGCGGTCTTTGCGTAAAGGTGTGTCCGTTTGCTGATGGAAATA
>JAAZDH010000025.1 GCA_012512865.1 Clostridiaceae bacterium
AATTATCCTTTCAAATTCATGCAGATCTGAAAGCAATTGTTTTATTGTATTACTCATGTTTTCCTTTCCATTGATTCTACTTGTTGTTATATACTATTCTTTATAATTCATTACAATTTCTTTATATTCCTTTATATTTCTTTTGCTTTTCCCGGTTTTTTATTCATGGGCTATTCTACACTCCCAGGTTTTCATTGCTGCATCTTCCAGCTACCCGTTTTTGTATTTCTTAAATACGAGGGTTGCATTATGACCGCCAAAGCCAAACGAATTGGATAAAGCATAATCAACGCTTGATTCCCTGCCGGTATTCGGGACATAATCAAGGTCACATTCCGGATCTGGAGTCTTGTAATTAATTGTTGGGGGTAAAAAGCCATCTTTTATGGCAAGAATCGTTATTATTGCTTCTATTGCACCGGCAGCGCCCAAAAGGTGTCCAGTCATGGATTTCGTGGAACTTACCGCAAGTTTTCTTGAATGCTCTCCAAAAACGGATTTTATTGCCATGGTTTCATACTTGTCATTATAATACGTCGAGGTGCCATGGGCATTAATATATTCAATGCTTTCAGGGCTTATTCCGGCATCCTGCAGGGCGAGTTTCATGCACCTTGCTGCACCTTCACCCCCCGGCGCGGGCTGTACAATGTCATAAGCATCGCAGTTACATCCGTATCCTACTATCTCACCCAGTATGTTTGCATTTCTTTTAACGGCATGCTCATATTCTTCCAATATAAGGATACCTGCTCCTTCGCCCATAACAAAGCCGTCCCTTTCAAGGTCGAAAGGCCTTGAAGCTGTCTTCGGGTCATTGTTGGTGGACATGGCTTTCATCGAGCAAAAACCTGCAAAGGATAATGGTGTTATGGGGGCTTCTGAACCTCCCGTTATCATAACATCCGCATCACCGCGTTGTATTATCTTAAAAGCATCTCCTATTGAATTGGTCCCAGTGGCACAAGCGGTCACAATGCACTCATTGAAGCCCTTTGCACTGTATAGCATCGCCACCCGCCCCGATGCCATGTTGGCAATCATCATGGGTATGAAAAAGGGGCTTACTTTCCCTGAGCTCTTTTCGATGAGACTTTTGTGTTGCTCTTCCAAGGTTTCTATGCCACCTATACCGGAACCTATAATCACTCCCGCCCTTTCCATGTCAACATTGTCTTCAACCAGTCGTGCCTCCTCTACGGCCATCTTGGCTGCTGCTATAGCATACTGGGTGTATCTATCCATCCTTTTGGCTTCTTTCTTCTCAATAAAATAACTTGGGTCAAATTCCTTGATTTCTGCTGCAACCCTTGTAGGAAAACCTGAAGGGTCAAATCTTGTTACAATGTCAATCCCTGATTTGCCTTCCTTGATAGCATTCCAAAAATCATGCACAGTCAATCCCAAGGAATGGATAACCCCCATGCCTGTTACGACAACGCGCCTTTTCATTAAGATTAACCTCCTTAAACACAAAAAGAGTGCCGTAAAAAATAAAAAAAAAGTCCCATACGGGACTTTTTTATGTGTGATTCTTGATGTATTCTACAGCATCACCCACGGTTACTATTTTCTCAGCATCACTATCCGGGATTTCAAGTTCAAATTCTTCTTCCAAGGCCATTACCAATTCAACAATGTCCAAGGAATCCGCCCCCAGGTCATCTATAAATGAAGATTCCATTTGAACATCGTCCTCATCAACGCCAAGTTGCTCGACAATTATCTTTTTCACGGTTTCAAATATCGTATTCATTCTTTTATCACCTCCTTCCGGAGCCATACCAAGTCGGTGAAAATATATATGTTTTTTCAATAAAATAGTATAATTAATATTCCATAAGAATAATATTACATTACCAGGCCTCCGTCAATATGAATTACCTGGCCTGTAATATAGTCCGAGGCAGGAGAAGCTAAAAAACCTACAACATCAGCCACATCGTCAGGCGTCCCGAACCTTCCCAGTGGCATATTTTTAAGGTAATTCTCCTTTATTTTTTCAGGCAATACCTCGGTCATCTTGCTCTGTATCAATCCAGGGGCGACGGCATTACATGTAATCCCCCTTGAAGCAAGTTCCTTGGCGGTTGTTTTTGTTAGGCCGATTAAACCTGCCTTTGATGCAGAGTAATTAGCCTGGCCGGGATTTCCCATTACTCCGGCTACAGAAGCAATATTGATGATTTTCCCGCTCCTTTGTTTCATCATGACCCTTGCAACTGCCTTCGTGCATAAAAACGCACCTTTTAAGTTTATGTCCAGCACATCATCCCAGTCTTCCTCGGACATTTTTATAATAAGCGTATCTCTTGTTATGCCTGCATTATTAACCAGTATATCAACGCTCCCAAAAGCTTCCACGGCTTTATTAACCATGTTTTCAACATCATCTTTGTTCCTTACATCCCCTTTTGTAACAATAACATTATATCCCATGGCTCTAAATTCATCCGCAGTGGAATCTATGTCCTTCGAGGATGCAATATCATTTAGAACAATGTTTGCTCCCATGCCGGCCAGTTTTAAGGCTATTGCCTTTCCCAGCCCCCTTGCCGAGCCCGTGATTATGGCAGTTTTCCCTTTTAGCTGCATATTTCGCGCACCTCCTTGAGAGTTTCTTCCAACGATGCCATGTTTTCAACATTAAATACCTTTGCATCCTTCCTTATTTTCCTGGTAAACCCGGATAACACCGTGCCTGGGCCAATTTCCACGAAAGTATCAACACCATCTTCCAGCATTTTTCTGATTGAAGCCTCCCAGTATACGGGACTGCTCACCTGCCTTATCAAAAGATCCTTTACCATCAATTTATCTTTTACGTAGCCGGCATTAACATTGCTTACTACAGGTATTGACATATCATTTAATGTTACCTTCTCAAGCTCTGCGGCAAGTTTCTTCCCTGCCGGCTCCATGAGGCTGCAATGAAACGGGGCGCTTACCTTTAACAAGACGGCACGTTTTGCACCTTTTTGGACACACAATTCGATCGCCGTCTCAACCGCCTTTTTTTCCCCTGCTATTACCACCTGTCCGGGGCAATTATAGTTTGCCGGTGCTACAACATTAATTTTCGAAGCTTCTGCACAGCACTCTTCAATGGTTGTATTTTCAAGTCCTATTATTGCCGCCATGGCTCCATAGCTAGCAGGTACCGCCTCCTGCATGTATTTTCCTCTTTTCCTTACCAAGCTTACCGCATCCTTAAATTGTAAAGTACCTACAGCCACGTGGGCCGTGTATTCTCCCAAGCTTAAACCGGCTGCAACATCAGGCCTGATACCTTCATCAAGCAGGGGCTGCATGCAGGCGATACTTGTCACCAATATTGCAGGTTGTGTATTTTCTGTGATTTTAAGGGTCTCCTCGTCTCCCTCGAATATCATTTTTTTTATGTCAAAACCAAGGGCATCGGATGCCTCGTTAAAAATATCATCCGATTTTCTATAATTCATGGCAATTTCCTTACCCATCCCGATATATTGGGCCCCCTGACCTGGAAATACGAATGCAAGCTTTGTCATTTTAGTTCACAACCTCCTTAAGTTCACAAGCTCCTTACTTTGCCCATCTAAGTAATGCTGCCCCCCATGTAAGCCCGCCGCCAAATCCAACCAACACTATATTATCCCCCAACGCTACCCTGCCATCCTCCACGGCTTCATTTAATGCAACAGGTATCGAGGCGGAAGAAATATTTCCATACTTGTGAATGTTCGAGTAAACCATGTTTTCGCTTAACCCAAGGCGCTTGGCCGCCCCGTCAAGTATCCTTATGTTAGCCTGGTGAGGAATAATCAGCTTTATATCATCCATGGAAAGGCCGGAATCCATTACTATTTTCTCGGTCGCAAAAGCCATGATCCCCACGGCAAACTTGAAAACTTCGCTTCCGTCCATCCATAGGGTCATCTTTCTCTCCCCTGACCTTTTCTCCAGGTCTTCCTCGCTTATGTAACAACAAGGTATGGTGATGTTGTGCCCAAGGTTTCCTTCCGCTCCAAGACATGTACTTATTATCCCAAGATTACCGTCAACCGGACCAACCACAACGGCTGCAGCAGCATCGCCAAAGAGGACACAGGTGCTCCGGTCCTTCCAATCAACCACCCTTGAAAGGCTTTCGCAGCAAACTATGAGTACATAACTGTAATAACCTGTTCGTATAAAATTGTCTGCAACTGCAAGGCTATATATAAACCCGGTGCATGCTGCATTCAAATCAAAGGCTGCTGCATTGCGGGCTGATAAGCCTCTTTGAACCAGGCATGCCATGGAAGGAGTCAAGTAATCCGGTGTATCTGTCGCCACTATTATTAGGTCTAGTTCTTCGCTTCCGATTCCTGCGCTCAATAAAGCTTTTTCTGCAGCCTCTATTCCAAGCTGGTGCAAAGGTTTATCCTTATCAATTATCCGCCTTTCCCTTATACCTGTTCTCTTTATTATCCATTCATCGGAAGTATCAACCATCTTTTCAAGGTCATGGTTGGTAAATATATTACCGGGTAAACTTATTCCGGTTCCAAGAATGCCTGCCCATTTCAGCCTATGTTCAGATCTTGGTTCCATCCTATGTTCCCACATTTTTAACCTCCATGCGGCAAATCTCCTTTTTTATTTGCTCGGCAATGGAACTCCTTGCAAAATGGCATGCGCGAATCACCGCATTTTTTACAGATTTTGCATTAGAACTTCCGTGACACTTGAATACGGTTCCATTCACGCCCAGCACTGGGGCCCCGCCGTATTCTTCATAGTCAAACCGTTTTTTGAATTTCTTTAATTCACCTCTTACAAGAACAGATGCCAATTTTGAAAAGAAGTTCTTGGAGTATACATCCCTCAAGCCTTCAAAAATGAACGAGCCAACACCTTCCATAAACTTAAGCAAAATATTTCCGACAAAACCATCGCATACCGCTATATTAATCTTGCCTTCAGGTATTTCCCGTCCTTCAATATTCCCGACAAAATTAAGGTTTGAGTTCGAAAGCATATTATATGCTTGCTTTATTGTCTCATTCCCTTTCCTCTCTTCAGAACCAACGTTTATTAAACCTACGGTTGGAGTTTTAATATCGAACATTTCACGCATGTAGATTGTACCTATAACACCAAACTGGAAATAGTTCAGTGGTTTGCACATCGTATTGAATCCTGCATCTATAAGCAATGCCCCGCCCCTTTTTGTAGGAATAATGGTTGCAAGAGCAGGCCTGTCTATGCCTTCCAAGCGTCCAAGTATAAGGATCGATCCGGTCAAAAGCGCCCCGGTATTGCCTGCCGAGATAAAAGCATCAGCTTTCTTATCCTTTACAAGCTCCAAGCCAATTACCATTGACGAGTCCTTTTTATTCTTAATTGCTTTTGTAGGTATATCCTCGTTTGTAATGGCTTCAGCGGCATGAAGGATATCTATCCTTGAGCCGTTAAATTTGTTCTTTTTAAGGATTTTCTCAATCTTGCCGCTGTCCCCGATGAGCATGATATTAAAACCCGGCTCTTCATTAACCGCTTTTATGCAGCCTTCCACGATATCGCCGGGTGCATTGTCCCCTCCCATTGCATCTACAAGAATAACCAATACATTCACTCCCTCCCGCTTCTAGTCAGCTTCTTAACCAACCTGCACCTTTTTAAGGGATACAAGTATGAATTTTCCCCTGAATACTTCGGATTCCTTATGCTTTATTCTCACCCAGACAATATAATTATTGCCTTTTACCTGTCGCACTTCGGCCCTGGCTATAAGCTTATTCCCTGCATATACCGGTATTTTATATTTTATATTCGCAACCCCGACAAGTGCCACCTCAGCATCAATAACTGCAATTGCCAATGATTCTGCAAGGGAATAAATAAAATGCCCCCTTACTATTTTTGTTTTTTCAAATACCATGCTTTCATTGGTTTCAAGGATTGATATGCCGTTTTGACCCAGGTTCAGTTCAATCAGTTCCCCGACAATTTCCTTGCTTCCCAGGGCTTTTACTTTACTG
>JAAZDH010000199.1 GCA_012512865.1 Clostridiaceae bacterium
ACCCAAATCCTTCAATACCTTGAGCCCGTATATCGCAACTACTGCAGGACTCTTGTCGTCGGACGCCCCCCTGCCGTAAATCTTTCCATCGCAAATTACTCCTTCAAAGGGCGGAAAATTCCAACCTGTGCCTTTAGGCACCACGTCCAGGTGAACAAGGATGCCTGCAATTTCGTCCCCTTCACCGTACTCCACGTGACCTGCAAACCCATCCACGTTTTTCACCTTGAAACCAAGGCTTTCACCAAGGGAAAGCATGTACTCAAGGGCATGGTTCACTTCCTCCCCAAAGGGTTTTCCCTCCCTTGGTTCCCCTGCAATACTCCTTATTCTTATCAACTCGCAAAGGGTTCGTATGATATCTTCCTTGTACTTAAATATTTCATCGCCGACCAGCATTTTAACGCCTGCTCCCCTTAATCGCAATATTCCTCCTGTTTCATCCTAAACGGTGCCCTTATTCCGCCTTTTCCTCGTTTCTGCTCCCAGCTTGTTCTTGCTTCCAGCCTGCTCCTTCTTCGTACCCGCTTTTCTTCTCCTTATTCTTGTTCCATCATTTACTGGATTTCGACCTTTGCATATGGTGAAATTACCTGTACCCAGGTTTGTCCAGGATTCAGCCTGATTGGATTGCCTGCCTTATCCACGTACCTTGTAGGTTCCGACCTTGAAGCCTTGGACCACTTGATTTTTATGGCTTTCCCGCGAGTAATAAACCAGCCTTCGCCACTGCCTACCGTTTCCACTTCCTGCCTGCCTTCCGGGTCTCCCGGGATCGGGTAATTCTTTGCAAACTGCACGATTATGTTTTTTACCGTTAACTGTGCCTCCGACACCCTTTCCACGTGGGGTTTCCCTTTCCTAAAGCGGTTGTACCAGCCCGTCAAGGGATCATAAACATACTCGCTCGTGTTAAACTGGTTGTAGTATATACCTACCCTCTCTGCATTGATTTCGCTTTCCAGCTCCTCGTCTTCCATGTTGTAAGCAAACACGGGCTCTTTTTCATTGGTAGTGCGGTACTTTACCCGGTTGACATATTCCTCGATTTTTTCCATGGAAGTATACGAATCCTGCCAGTTGTTTATGTCATTGGTCAGGTCCCAGAATATTTCCCCGCCATTTGCAACACCGTTTATATTATTGATCCTAAGACTTGATATATCGCTTATTGCCCTTGGGCTCCATCCAAAGTGCACATGAATTGCATCATGCTCGAGAACATAGTCCAAAAAGTAATGCCGCGTGCTCCTTACAGGTCCTATCATTTCAGGCCGGGTTCCCCAGAATAGCAGCATAAACCTGGTTTCTCCACCTTCCACGATGATTTCATAAATCACCTGGGCCTTATCCAGCCCGCCCTGCGGCAGGCATTTAGTGCCCTCGTTGTCAATCATCACAGCATATGGCCGCTTGTCCTCGCTTGGAAATACAAAAACATCTTCCTCGTTTTCATCTTCATTTTCATCTTCTTCATCCCCGTTTTCAATGCTTGCTTCTTCGTTGTCAATCTCACTATTATAGTCACCGGTTATTTCTTCATGCTCGTTGGCCGCAGCCTGCCTTTCCCTCTCCATTCTATTTTTATGCAACAAAACTGCGCCTGCAGTAACCGCGGCAACAATAACCAATAATGCAATTGAAATCACGAGAAGTTTTTTATTGTTTTTATAACTGCCTTCCTTTACTTGTTCCCACAACTGTTGCCGTAGCTTGCTTGCAGCATTAAAAACCCTGTTCAAAATTTCCTTCATTGCTCCAAGGACCCCCGTAAACTGTCAAGTATGCATTCCATGGTCAATATCCCACGTCATGTGCCAGGCTCAATGCCATATGCCATGGCCGGTATTCCGTTCTTATACCGTTCTTTACTCCTCATCCTCGTAATGCTCGTCTTCGTAATCTTCATCTTCATCTTCATCTTCGTCGTACTCATAATCTTCATCGTCAAAATCGAAGTAGTAGTTGTCCCCCATTCTATACCTGAACTCTTCAAATACTTCCTCCTGTTCTTTTTCATCTTCTATTGTCACGTAGGACTCTTCCCCTTCTTCATTGGTCTCCACCCTGAGTATTACTATTTCCTCTTCATCATCGTAAATGTCGTCTTCATCCCCGTCTTGGTTCAAAGGAGAAAGGATAATATACTCTCTGCCTTTTAATTCAATGGAGTCGATATATTCAAATTCTTCTTCTTCCCCGTTTTCGTCCACCAGGACAACAATATCATCTCTTTCTTCGTTCATATAATTCCCTCCCTCGGTTTAACCTGTTAAATAAATGCTTTTTAATAAATAAATGCACATTTTAATAATAACAAATACTTGTTAATACGTAATTACTATACGTAATTACTAATAAGTACTTATTATTAATGAATACTTATTATAGCATAATGC
>JAAZDH010000026.1 GCA_012512865.1 Clostridiaceae bacterium
ACAGTAACCTATGCTCCCCATTTTATTTCAACTGTTGTAATAGTTGGTATGATAATACAGTTGCTGCATCCTAGGCTGGGTTCAGCGAATCTATTGCTGCAAAAGCTGGGGGTCCCCGCAATTTCATACTTGGGCAAACCTGAATATTTCAGGGCAATTTATACACTTTCAGGGGTGTGGCAAAATGCTGGATGGAGTTCAATAATATACCTAGCAGCGCTTTCATCGGTTGATGTAGAATTGTACCAGGCGTCATTAATTGATGGAGCATCGATCATCCAAAAAACATTATATATTGACCTCCCTACGGTTGTACCTACGATAATCATTTTGCTTATTCTTCGCATGGGAAGCTTATTGAATGTCGGTTTTGAAAAGGTTTACCTGATGCAAAACCAGCTTAACCTTGGAAGTTCTGAAGTGATTTCAACATACGTGTACAAAATGGGAATTATGTCGCAATTCCCTAACTATTCCTATGCTACCGCAATAGGGCTGTTTAACTCCTTTGTCAGCTTTGTGCTTTTGTTAATAGTTAATGCAATTGCGCGAAAGGTTACCGAGACCAGCTTATGGTAACAGTAGAGGACAAACAGAAATGGCAGCCTGAATGGTAACTGGAAATAACAGGCGAAAACAATAACCAGGAATGGTAGACGGAAACAATAAACGGAAATGAGATGCGGATATGGCAGTTGGAGATGACAATTGGAAATGACTGCTAAAATTGCGGCTTAAAACTGGTATTTTAAAGCATACTGTTGAAAGTGGTGAAAACAATTGAAATTTAGTAAATATTCGCCCGGGGATAAAGCATACATTATATGTAACTATACTTTACTTACTTTTTTGCTGCTGGTAACCCTGTACCCCTTGTTAAATGTATTGAGCTGTTCTTTTAGCAGCCCGAGAGCCATAGGGGCGGGGAGAGTTTTTCTCTTTCCTGTAGATATATCATTTGCAGGATACGAAGAATTATTTAGATATAAGCCTATCTGGGTAGGCTACAAGAATAGTATTATGTACACGGTAGTAGGGACCATAGTAAATGTAGTGGTTACTTTAATGGCCGCATATCCCTTGTCAAGAAAGGATTTCAGGGGAAGGAATTTCTTCATGTTCCTGTTTGCTTTCACAATGTATTTTAGCGGCGGCATGATTCCGGACTATATATTGATACGAAACCTGGGCCTTTTCAATTCTTTCTGGGTGATGATCATTCCCGTGGCCATGTCAGTATATAATGTTATAATTACCAGGACCTATTTTCAAAACAATATACCCGATTCATTTCTTGAAGCCGCCAAAATTGACGGGTGTGACGATATAAGGTTTTTAATTAATGTGGCAATTCCCATCTCGGCACCGATAATTGCCGTAAACTTCCTGTTTTACGGGGTTGGCCATTGGAATTCATTCTTTAATGCAATGCTGTACTTGACTGATACCAGGCTTAAACCGTTGCAGGTTGTCCTTCGTGACATATTGATTGAGAGCCGTATTTCCCAAGATTTCAATTTTGATTCCAAGTATGCAGAGGTAAAACAATCAATTGCGGAGCTCCTGAAGTACACTACGATTGTAGTGTCTACCGTACCTGTTTTATGTGCATACCCGTTCGCGCAAAAATATTTTATAAAAGGTATCATGCTGGGTGGAATAAAAGGTTGAGTTTTGTGAGGAAGTGTGATATGAGTATTTCTGTACCGCATAAACCTGAGCTTGTTATAATCTGCCTTGACGGCATGCGTCCCCCGGTAATTGATAGAATGATAGATTCCGGCCGGATGTGTGCTTTTACATCATTAGTTAATAATGGGTGCCGCTTTAAGGATTTTAGGCCGGTATTCCCCACGATAACCCCGGTCTGCTGGGCGGCATTTGCAACGGGTGCGCCGCCTTCCGAGAACAATATAACCTGTGCCAACATCCACGTGGAAGGGGACCATCCTGCTAAAATCACCCCGTCGTACCTGCTTTGCGATTATTCCGCGGAAAACCTTTGGGATTGTGCATCGAAGGTCGGTAAAAAAAGCCTGGTAATGTCGATTCCCTCGTCGACGTTCAGTTATGCAGAGTCTCCGGCTGATGAAAACCTGACCATTGTTAAAAGTGTTGTATGCGAGACCAATCACGTGCAAGAGTTTGAAATAAGGAAAGATAATAGTTGTGACAATACAATTTGCGATGGGACAAGCGAGTGGACTGCAGCCCTGCACTTTAACATGCAATCCTACAGCGGCCGCCAGCTGGAATTCTATGCCATGGTAAGCGTAGGAAATGGTTATGTCCGCTTTTGCGGTGACGGGGAGGGTATAAGCCCAAGCCCAACAGCGATGGAAAACGGTGCCATGGAAACATGTGGAAACATAATGAAAAGCGGCGATATTATAACACTTATAAAAAGAATAGAGGATAAGGATTATGTTTTCAGGGTGAAGCTTATTGAACTTTCTGACGGCTCCGATTACGCGTGGATCAAGGCGGTGCTTGTCCGTGATATCGAGGATTATGCCTATCCTGCCGGCTTTGCCCGTGAAATTGCTTACACCGGGCTAAATACCAGGTATGCAGATGAACGGTTGTTTAGTAGTGATATAAAAACGGCAACGGGGCGTAATAACGTTTTGAAAATAACCAGGGATGACCTGGGTCAAATATACGAGATATTCAAGACCGCCGTTGAAAAACGCGGTATTGATATTGCTGTACTGTATTACCAGGTATTCGACAATGTAAACCATGCCGCCCAGAATATAATAGAAGGCTTTACGACAGTCGAAGAAGAAATTAGAAGCGAAATATGCAACTTTGTTGATGATATATGCCTGCAGGTGGATGATTTCCTGGGCCGCATCATGGACTATTGCGGAAAGGACACCACCATTGTTGTCTTGTCCGACCATGGAGCCGTGGGATACAGGAGCTTTGCGGATATTTACGGCATCCTTGAACAGGCAGGCTTGCTTAAAAGCTATTATGACAATGGCAGAAGAGTGGTTGATTGGGGTAAAACGCTGGCATATCCAATAAGCACATGTCACATTTATGTCAATTTAAAAGGCCGTGAACCATGCGGTATTGTGCCTCCTGAAGAATACGATGCAGTAAGGAACAGGATTATAAGGGCCCTATGGCAAGGGTTTTATGATGATGAAAGCATGTCAACTGCCCTGGCTTTTGCTGTTACAAATGAAGAAGCGGAATTTGTGGGACTTGGCGGCAAGTACACGGGTGACGTGGTTTATGGACTTAAGGGGGAATACCTTTCCCGTGGGATACACGGTTCCCAGATAACAACCGCCCGGTCTTCGGGAGGCGGAGACATAAGGCCGGCCCTTTTCATGGCAGGCAAGGGTATAAAAAAGGGTGCGGTAGTAGAGCGTTCCGTATCGCTTTGCGACGTGGTGCCCACCTTGTGTTACCTCCACGGTTATCCCATGCCGGACAAGGCGCAGGGAGCAATCATATACCAGGTCCTGGAAAAGAGGATCTTGTAATTATGGAGGATTACAAGCGTAAAAGAGCATAACCGTAAAAGAGTATAACCGTGAAGGAGCGCAGCCATAGAGGGGTTCGATCATAAAGGAACACAACCATAAAGAAACGAAACAATAAAGAAGAGTAACCATAAGGGAGTGAAAATAGTGAAATTTCACCTGGTTGCCCATACGCACTGGGACAGGGAGTGGCACAAAACACGACAGGAATACAGGGTAATGCTCATAGATTTCATGGATGATTTAATAGGTGCGCTTAAAAATGATGCGAGCTACACCTCTTTCATGCTTGACGGGCAGACAATAATGATTGACGATTACCTTGAAATAAAACCGGAACAAAAAGGGGAACTTGCACGGCTTGTAAGGGAGGGGCGGATAATAGCCGGGCCGTGGTACGTGCAGCCGGATGTAAACATACCATGCGGTGAAAGCTTGATACGCAACCTCTTGATCGGGAGGAAAATGTGCAAACCTTATGGAAAATGCATGCAAGTGGGCTACCTCCCGGACTCCTTCGGTTTATCAAGCACAATTGTCCAGGTTTTGAAGGGATTTGGCATAGATAGCATTGTTTTTTACCGGGGATTATACGAAAAGGATACACCCTATAATGAATTTGTATGGCGGGGGATTGATGGTTCTTCAGTGCTTGCAATCTGGATGCCAATAGGTTACGGTAACGGCATGTTTTTAACATCGGACCTTGAAAAGAGCATGGAAATACTTGCCGACAATTTAAACTCGATGTCAAGCCGCACCTCGGGAAACAACCTGCTTATAATGTGTGGCTCGGATCAGTGTTTTACGAAGAAATTCCTGCCCGGGCTTTGCAACGAGCTTAACAAGTTGCAGGACGGCAACCTGTACAAGCTGTCATCCCTCGAGGAGTATATAGCAGATGTAAAAGCCAAGAAGAACCAGTTGACGGAGGTTGCCGGGGATTTAAGATACGGTAAAAGAAGCCGGACGCACATAAGCATAGGGGCAACAAGGCTTGATATTAAGAGGAGAAATTTCGACATCGAAAGAAAATATACGAGAATCTTGGAACCCCTGTGTGCCCTAGTTGCATTGCATACCGGTAAGTATCCCGCCGCCATGCTGGATTACGGGTGGAAGCTTATTACCATGAACCATGCCCATGATTCGATTTGCTGCGTCTGCACGGATGCCGTACACAGGGAAATGCTCATGAGAATGGAACATGCCGGCCAGGTAGCGGATACCCTGATAAAAGACAAGGCTTCCGAGCTGTTCGGCATGATAAAGTTTAACAAAAATTTGGGAAAACCATTCATTATATTTAATTCCAGCCTGGGAAACCGTTCACAGGTAATCAATGCCGATGTTTTTGTCAAGCAGGGGGAATTTGCCCTGCTTGACTCAAGCGGCAGGGAAATCCCGTATAATATATTGTCAACGGAGAAAATAAACCTGAAGGATTATCGCGTGGTTTTCGGTGAAAATCCCGATGACTTATATGACAAGGTCACGATACAATTCCCGGCGAACATAAGGGGATACGGCTATACAACCTACTACGTGAGGGAAGGTGTGGCTCCTGGCAAGGATATCAACATACCCGGGGTAAAATGTTCCGGGAACAGCATGGAAAATGATTTCGTCAAGGTAACGGTGACGGAAAACGGCACGCTGGAGATCGAGGACAAGGTTAACATGAAAAAATACAAGGGGTTGCACTATTTCAGGGATAATGGCAATGCGGGCGACGAGTATGATTATTCACCGCCATATAATGACGCGGAAATTACCACGCTGGGTTCAAGGCCAACAGTTAAAATAAAAGAAAAAGAAATAACAAGCATGCATGCAACAATGGAAGTTGACTATGTTATTGATATCCCGGCGGATTGCGATAACCAGGCCCGGAGCAAGGAATTTGCAAAATTGCCAATCACAACTGAAATCTCGTTGGACAGCGAAAGCAAGCTTGTGCGTTTCAAAACAAAAATCCGCAATAATGCAAGGAACCATCGCCTGCAGGCGGTTTTTGATTTAAGGGAATTATGCGCAAGGCAATTTGCGGATACACAGTTTGGCACCATGTACAGGCAGGATAGACCTGGGGTTGACAGGGAAAGTGAACAGGGGGGCTGGCACGAACGGCATTATCCCATATACTCCCAGCAAAGGTATTGCGGTGTACTTGGACCCAGCGGGCATGGCTTTGTTATGTTTAACAAAGGCCTGCCACAATACGAGGTGCTCCAGGATTCCACCACCAGGCTGTGCCTGACGGTTTTAAACTCCGTTTCAAACATGGGTAACGAGAATTTGAAATACAGGCCCGGCAGGAGATCGGGCGCAAAATGTTCCACGCCCGATTCGATGATGCTGGGAGATTTTGAAGTTGAATACGCGTTTTTGCCTGTTTCTGAAACGGAAGACTATAACACCTATGCCGATTTCTACGCAAACCCTGTTGTTGTATTTTCATTCCCCGAGGTTGAGTATAAAGGTGTGCTTCCTGACTCCCGGTGTTATATAAGTTGTGAAGACGGGCTTATTGTTTCCGCCATCAAGCAGCGTGAAGACGGAAATGGTTTTATCTTGAGGGTGTACAACCCGTATCCCTTCGATATCCTTTATGCAAGGATGGAGTTTAACGGTGCTGTTTTCAAGAAGCCATATGCCGTGGATTTAAAGGAAGAACCGGTTGGCGGCCTGGTGATAAGAACTGCCGGGGAAAAGACGGGAAATGGTATCAATTGTTCCGGGTTCGACGGAACAGTCATGCTGCCGTTAATTAGACATAATAGTATAATTACACTTTCGACCGAATCCTTAGAAAGTAATAGGATTTAACAGTAAAGAAAATAAGCTTTAAAAAAACAAAAAACTCCAAAATAAAACTAAATTTAAAAACAAATTGATAAAATAAGCTTAATTTAAAACAAGTTTTAAACTTCTAACTTTAAACCTTAACTTTTAAATTTAAATCTTAACTAACAGTAGCTACCAGGGGTGATAAGATGACTTCAAAAGAAAGAATGTTAATAGCGCTAAATCTAGGGAAACCTGACCGGTTGCCGGTTACAATACATCAATGGCAGGAATACCATCTTAAAAAATACATGAACGGAATGTCTGAACTCGAAGCCTTTATAAAATGCGGGCTTGATGCGGCTGTTACATTTTATCCCGCCTATACAA
>JAAZDH010000027.1 GCA_012512865.1 Clostridiaceae bacterium
GCCTACTTCATCCATGTGGGCCGCAAGCATTAAGTTTACCGAAGATGACCTGCCTTTTTTGAAAGCAATCAAATTACCCAGGGCATCAACCGTGATATCATCAACGTGGGGGCTTATCTTCTCTTTTATATAGTCCCTTACCTTGTCTTCATTCCCGGAAACACCAGGAAGCTGTGCAAGCTCTTTTAACTCGAGCATGGTTAACCCTCCTCTCCCGGCTGCTTTTCAATTGCCGAAACAAATCTTGCCACCAGTTTTCCGCAATTCCTTACATCGTTTATGCTAATGGTTTCAACAGCTGTATGCATATATTTTAATGGTATGGAAATAAGCACCGTGGGTATCCCACACCTGGATACCTGGGTTACCCTGGCTTCAGTGCCTGTACTTCCAGGCTCGATGGAAACCTGGTGAGGTATGTTTTCCATTTTTGCCGTCTCGATTAGCCTTGCCGTAAGCTTTTTATTTAAAATCGGACCCTTTCCTATGGCAGGGCCTTTCCCGCAAGCCGAAACCCTTTCTTTCGGGGCGTCAGGTGTTTCACCGCCGCATACATCAAGAACTACGGCAATATCCGGTTCAATATTATACGAAGCAGTTATCGCACCTATCATGCTGATTTCTTCCTGTACCGTTGCGACAAAATAAACGTCGCTTTTATGCAGCATCATTACCAGCTCTTCCATTGCAACGATCATTGCAGCCAGGCTGCACCTGTCATCAAATGATTTTGAGCTGACCTGGTCAGATTTAAGCTCAAAAAATACCGGCTTAAAAGTAATGAAGTCACCCACTGAAACATACTTTTTCAACTCCTCAGGGCACATACCTGTATCTATATACAGCTTGTTCATATCCGGTACCTTTTTTGCCTCCTCTGCATCCAGCAAGTGGGGAGGTTTCGCCCCTATTACGCCGCTTATCTTTTTCCTTCCGTGAATAATGACTTCCATGGAAGGCAATATCTTGGTATCAATTCCCCCAACACTGGAAAACCTGATAAATCCTTTTTCATCGATACTTGTTACTATAAACCCGATCTCATCGTAATGGGATGTAACAAGGATTTTCTTCCCTTGTCCCTGACCTTTTTTACAACCGATGATATTACCGAACCTGTCAATTTCAACCTTGTCGCAATACTTGCCAAAAAGCCCGGCTATGAATTCTGCCATGTTCCGTTCATTGCCGCTAACCGCATCCTTGAATGAAAAATCTTTCAATAAGTCTCTTATGTTCATGTCTTCACCTCGCATATACCATAATAATCCAAAATGACCAGTTTATTTAATAGTCCGCGCTTTTTATACAATTCTGTCCCAACAATGCTCACTAATAATATTTAATATAACACATTTTTTATATATTGACACTAGGTCTTTAAAACCAAACCCGGCTTACTTTTTTATTGACATCCCGGGTTAAACCAGTGAATTCACTATTTCTTTAAATTTATTGCCCTTTTCCTCGAAATTCCTGAACATGTCAAAACTTGCGCTTGCCGGGGAAAGGATAACAATATCCCCTTCTTCTGCAGCCGTATACGCTTTTACTACAGCTTCCTCCAGGGTATTGCACCTAAAAACCTGTACATCTGTGCCTTTCCCCGAAACATTCTTTTCCTTGTAAAAGGATTCTTCAATCAGGGGAGCAGTTTGCCCCACCAGCACAAGAACCTTCACCTTTTCCGCAATTACCTTTCCCATACTGTCATACGGGATTTTCTTATCATACCCCCCTGCTATGAGTATAACCTTTTTGTCGAAAGAGCTTAAACTTGCAATTGTTCTCGTGGGGCTTGTAGCTATAGCATCATTGTAAAAATTAATGCCGTTTAGTTCCCTTACATGTTCAATGCGATGTTCCACTCCCCTAAACGTAGTAGCCACCTTTTCAATTGCATATTTATCCACGAGATGGGTAACGGCTGCAATCGCAGCCAGGTAATTCTCCAGGTTATGCAAGCCGGGTAATAATATACTGCTTGTCTTCATTATTTCCCTTTCCATTCCATTTTCCCTGAAAAATATGGTATCCTTTTTTACATATGCCCCTGTCTCAACTTCCCTGGTACGGCTGAAATACCTTGCCCTTCCCTTGGATTCACCGCCGAATGCCCTGGTAATATCATTTTCATGGTTTAAAACCAGTATATCATCATCCCCCTGGTACCTGAAAATATTCTTTTTTGCCTCCACGTATTCTTCCATCGACTTATGCACATCCAGGTGGTTTGGTGCAATATTTGTAATAACTGCAACATTGGGACTGTTTTTCATGGTATGAAGCTGGAAACTGCTTAACTCCAAGACCACCTTGTCAGTACTCTTTATTTCCTCGATTTTATCAATAAGGGGCGTGCCGATATTTCCCCCGAGCCAGCATTTATAACCCGATTCTTTCAGTGTATTGTAAATAAGTGTAGTTGTCGTGGTCTTGCCGTCACTTCCTGTAACACCGATAATTTCAGCAGGGCAAAACTTGACAAAGACCTCCATCTCGGATGTAATCAGTGCTCCCCTTTCTTTTTCCCTCTCCAGTTCCGGTATATCACACCTCACTACCGGGGTCTTAAATATCACGTCAAATCCTTTCAACCCGTTCAAATAATTTTTTCCAAGACAATAGTTAATGTTTTCGTAATCGCTGAATTGCATAATGGCATTTTTAAGCCTTTCTTCCTCCGCAGTATCAAAAACCATAATAGCGCATTCTATAGGGGCAATATATTTTAATAATGAAATATTGCTTACACCAAACCCAAGTACGGCTATTTTCTTATTTTTTAAAAATAATTTAAACTCTTCCAAGCTATTAAACATTCTTAGTTCTCTCCCCGGTTTCCAATTTAAAATTACAACATTGAACTGTTTCACAACTTTTTAGCTGGTATTATCTTTTTTAAGCGATATTATTAGTCGATATTATAATGATATTATAATATAAAATTCATAAAAAGACATGTTAAAATGTTGTGAAAAGCCATCCGGTGAACAAAATATCATTCTGGTTTAGAAGCACTATCATTGAGGCATTCTTCTGCTTTGAATTGTTCGAATTGCCTGAATATTCCAGGATATCTTTCAAAAAACTTGCATAATTGCTCCATGCTCTTAAGAGTATTGGTGCTTACGTGGTGCTCGATTAATTCGGTCTCTTCCAGGAGCTTCTCCTTTACCCCAATAATTGCGAGAAATTTCTCAATTATATAATGCCTGCTTAAGAGAAATTGACCCATTTTCTTGCCTTTCCCGGTCAAAAATATAATGCCGTATTTCTTGTAATCCAAGTATCCATATTCTGTTAATTTTTGGACCATTTTCGTAACAGATGAAGGCCTTACATTTAAAAGCTCCGAAAGCATGCTGATACGCATGTAAC
>JAAZDH010000200.1 GCA_012512865.1 Clostridiaceae bacterium
ATAATATTAACAATAATGCAGGTTGTTGAATAGAATATATAAGATTAAATAATTATTTAAGGAAGTGGCATCAATGAGCTATATTCAATTGCCTGTACAAATAATACCGCGAAAAATCACGGAGTATAATCTTGAGGTATTCTATCCCGCTGTTGTCGGGGGAGTCAATCCTGAAGTAATGCAGAAAATAAACCGGGAAATATTGGACCTGGTAAATCATCTGATCACGGAGCAGGGTTATTTCCAGGAACCAAAAACAACCCAGGTAAACGGCTATTTTGAAATAAAAACAAATGAACGCGGGGTGCTCAGTCTTTCAATTATTAATTATACTTATCGATACCATGCGGCGCACGGGATGACAATTATAAAATCACTAACCTTTGATATTGAATCAGGTAAGGTATATGAACTTGGTGAACTATTCAAGCCTGAGTCAGATTATTTGAAAAAACTGTCCGATATTGTATTAAAGCAGATAAAGGAAAGGGAAATTGATTTGCTGGGTGAATTCAAACCTGTAAAACCTAACCAGGACTATTATATCGCAGACAAATCACTTGTTATATATTACCAGTTATACGAAATAACGCCATATGTATTTGGTTTTCCGCAGTTTCCTATATCGGTATACGAAATACAGGATATAATAAATGAAGATGGACCACTGGGGGTAATGCTTATAAATGGATAATATTGTGCTCACACATAAATGTTAAAGACTTGCTAAGAATAAAAGCCGGGTTCTTTACATAACCTATATACTTTCTTGTAGTTAATTACCAGATTGTATTATTCCTGTAAGCAAGCAGTAAGTTTTTTATATCCATAAGAATAACCATCTCCTGCTATAAGTTCACAAAGGTGCTCTTTTACCATTTTTCTATTATTTATGTTATCATATTCATAGCTTTTCTCCAAGCCTATTAGGGGGCTAAATAGAAGGATATAACCGTTGAGGAATACTGTTGTTAATTCATTACGGGCTTTATATGTATTAAACATATAGTGAATTGCTGTTAAAAAATGACCTATAGAATTACGGCCGCATTTGTATTTTTAAAGTAATATAAGTTTTCAACTGTAACTTACAACGGTTATGTTTTTAATGATATAATGAAAATATATAGAATATTGGGTTAATAAAACAAGGAGGTTTGCAGATTATGGCTTCCAGTATTATTTCAGTGGAGGCAATAAAAAATAAGTTAATTGTAGATTATATTGATTTGGAAAGTAATAGCATAGCGGCAGGTGAAGATGTGCCATGAGGATAAATTTTCAGGGCGGTGCGTCCGAGGTTGGGGCAAGTTGCATCCTTTTAGATATCGATGGCAGAAAGCTGCTTTTTGACAGCGGCATTAGGATGGGCGGCGGCGAAGTACTGCCTGACATGAGCATCATACAGCAAAAAGGCGGTGTTGATGCCATTTTTGTGAGCCACGCTCACATGGACCACAGCGGCAGCCTTCCCGTTATTAGCAGGGAGTATCCCGCTGCAAATATATACATGACTCATGCAACAAAAGATCTTATAAGGGTTCTATTGTATGACAGCCTTAAAATAATGGAGAACAGGGAAGCGGAAATACCGGTGTTTGCAGAGGTGCACGTTGAAAACATGCTAAAGAAGGTAATTTGTTTTTCGCCGGGTTATACATTCAGCCCCTTTAACGATGATATAAGGGTTACATTTTATAGTGCGGGCCATGTGGCCGGTTCTGTCGGAATATATGTTACCGGAAAAGAAGGCGCATTTTTTTACAGCGGGGATTTTTCGGTATCGCCCCAGGGAACTGTTGAAGGAGCGGTATTTCCCAGGCTGCGTCCTGATATAGCTGTTTTTGAATCTACTTATGGAGACAGGCTCCATTCGGACAGGAATATTGAAGAAGAAAAGCTTGTTGAAAAAGTAAGGGAAGTAATACTTTCGAAGGGTAAGATTCTCATTCCCGCCTTTGCCCTTGGCAGGGCACAGGAGGTCATGCTGATACTGAGGAAAGCTATAAACAGCGGGAAGCTTCCTGCATTCAATATATATGTGGACGGAATGGTGAAGGATATATGCAGGGTATACAAGTTAAATCCCAATTACTTAAGAAAGCAGCTTGCAAAAAAGATATTTAGGGGAAATGAAATATTCTACGATGATAATATAATTGCGGTAACCGGCGGGCAAAAAGAGAGGGAAGAGATAATATCAAAAGATGACCCCTGCTGTATTATATCCAGTTCGGGCATGCTTAGCGGCGGCCCCAGCCAATGGTATGCTGAAAAGCTTGCCCGGGATGAAGACAACTTCATTGCCCTCACTGGATACCAGGACGAAGAATCACCGGGCAGGCAACTGCTGGAACTCATCGAAGCAGAAGAGGAAGACAGGTTTCTCAGGCTAGGAGACTTAACCGTTCCTGTAAAATGCGGTATAGGGAAATACGGCCTTTCAGCACACGCGGACAAAACCCAGATAATATCATTTGCGCATTCTCTCGGGGCAAGGCACTTGTTTTTCGTGCACGGAAATAGCGAGGTAGTGTCCAGCCTGGCATATGAAGTACAAAAAGAATACAGGGGGAATGTCTATTGTCCTTCAAACGGGGAAGAGTATGAAATAAACGTAAAAAAGCCAAGGCAGCAGCTGCAAAGGAAAAAACCGCCCACATTGAATAAAGGGGCAGGGCCGGCCGGCGAGGATATTGAAAAAGTATGGGAGCTTTTGAT
>JAAZDH010000201.1 GCA_012512865.1 Clostridiaceae bacterium
GTATATGAAGAACATTACCGTCGTTATTCTTTAGAATTTGGTAATACTATAGAAGGTTTTTTTACAGATGAACATCGTTTTGGGAATGTTTCTTCTTATGAAGCAACTTTAGGTAAGGTACAAATGGTTCTTCCATTTTCAAATAGTTTATTAAAACATTTGTCAGATTCCTGGGGAGAAGATTTCCGACCTTATCTTCCGTGCCTTTGGTATGATGCGGGAACAATTACATCTAAAATTCGCTTTACTTATATGGATGTAGTAAGTAAACTTTATTCACAAAATTACACTAATCAAATAGGCAACTGGTGTCGTGAACATAATGTAAAATTCATTGGCCATGTAATAGAGGATAACGGGGCGCATGCAAGATTGGGTTATGGAAGTGGTCACTTTTTCAGGTCATTAAAAGGACAAGATTATTCGGGGTATGATGTTGTATATCAAATATGGCCAGGACGTAGTTCAGGTAAATTTACCACTGCTCTTGGTTATCTTGATGCTGATTTCTTTTACTGGGGAATATCGAAAATGGCTAGTTCAGATGGGCATATTGACCCTTGCAAAAATGGGATAACCTTTTGTGAAATATTTGGTGCCTATGGTTGGCAGGAAGGCTTGAAATTAATGAAGTGGCTTACAGATCATGTATGTGTTCGAGGAGCCAATTTTATTATTCCGCATGCCTTTTCTCCCAAGTATCCTGACCCTGATTGTCCACCTCATTTTTATGCTAGGGGTGCTAATCCTCAATGGAGATACTTTCACATTTGGGCTCAATATACAAATCGCTTATGTCATTTGCTTACAGGAGGGAAACACATTGCACCAGTAGCTATCTTGTATCATGCTGAAGCTGAATGGGCAGGAGATTATGAGCCTTTTGAAAAGGTTGTAAAAGTACTTACACAGTTCCAGGTTGATTGCGATGTAGTACCAATAGATACTTTTATGGAAGGGGAGCCTTTGGTAAGAATTGAAAGTGAAAGTATTATTATAAATAAAGAGAAATATGGGGCTCTTATTATCCCATATGCTCAATATTTGCCTTATATGTTTATTAATCAAATAATTGAATTTGCTGAAAAAGGTGTAAAAATAATTTTTATGAGACAGTTTCCGCAAGGAAGTAGTACTAAGTCTTATTCATTTTCCAACATTTTGGAAGAATTGAGGAGTAGTAAAAATATTTTTTGTTGTTCATATGATGAGTTAATAGAAAATTTAAAATATTATAACATATATGATATTGAAACTACTTCTTTTGAAAAGGACTTAAGATCATTTCATTACCAGCATGAAGATGGAACGATTTATTTTTTTACAAATGAAAGCTTGACTACATCTATTGATACTGTAGTGACATTTCCTTTTGAAAGTCAACCATATGCTTATGATGCAATGGAAGGAAAATGCTACAAACTTAATTATGAAAATAGAAATGAATGCACAAATGTGGAGTTATTCCTGGAGCCTTATGAATCAATATTTATAATTTTTAGTAATTCTATTCCTGAAAATCTTCCCTTCAAACCACTTGCAAAAAATATGAAAACAGTTGCTGTATTGGACGGGGAATGGAAGATATCTATTGCTGATATTAATGAATACCCAAATTTTAGATTACAACCTCACATTAAGAGTTTAGGAAATTTGGCAAGGCCAGGTTTTCTACCAAATTTTTCAGGTGTTATAAGATATGAGAAGGAGTTCATAGTAGAAGAACTAGACTTTCATAATGGTAGAATATTATTAGATTTTGGTGAATTATATGAATCCCTGGAAGTATGGTTAAATGAAAAACAAGTTAGGGTAAAGATATGCCCGCCTTATCGTTTAGATGTCACGAAAATTATACAAATAGGAATTAATAAACTTATCGTAGAGGTAACTAACACTTTATCAAAAAAGCTTGGCAACAATGTATTTGATAGGGCAATGCCCCAGGAACCATCAGGCTTGATTGGTCCTGTAAGATTACAATTAATTACGGATTGAAACGTCTTATTGCCTTGAGTGCCAATGCACGGTGGTGATACTGTCATGACGGCTTGCCTGGCCCAGTTTAAGGATGGAGACAGGGAAAAAATGCTGGAATGAGATAAGAAAAGACTGTATGAAATACATAGTACTGTAAAGGATGTGGAAATACCTTATACAACGAATGGTAAAATACCTTATTATCTCGATGCAAATGGGCGTTATGGTAATAAGGAAAGACTCATGGAATTGCTGGATTATGCAGATAAGATAGGTGCACTGGAGAGAATTATACTCCTTGAAGAACCCTTTCCCGGGGAGTATAAAGTTGATGTAACCGGTATACCTGTGAGACTTGCAGTTGATGAAAGCGCTCATAAAGTAATTATTGCGAATCCTTGGCAAGGGGATGATATTTCATGATAAGCGAAAATAAAGTTAGTATACTTCTGAATAATTATGAAATTGAGGACTATGGTCAATTGTTGCCAATAACAAGCGGCACTGCTAATAAGAGCTACCTGTTAAAAGATTGCAAAGGATTATATACGGGCAACCTAGTAATAAGAATAAGAAGCCTTAAGTATTCATCTGAACTTCAAATGCTTTTTGAAGAGGAGTATTTAAGGCATGTATATTCTAAAGGAATTCCTGTACCTGTACCATTAAAAGTCAAAAATGGACAGTGCTGGTACAATGTGGACGGCAATACATATCAAATATACCCTTTTATTGATGGCGGAGATTTTGATTGTAATAGTGACAGCAATGTAACAGAAGGGGGAACTTTCCTGGGAAAGCTACATACTGCTGTAAGTGATTTTATGCCGGTAAATGAGAGGTATTTGCCACGGTACGACAGCCCGGATTTAATTATGGATGCTCTTAACAAAACTATGAAAAAAAATTGGTCTAAAATAACCGGGGAAGAAAAAAGAGTTCTTGAATTTATTATAGAACAAACCATGTTGATAAAAGAGAATGTGCCTGACCGGGTATATGACAGTTTGCCCAAGTTGATAATACATGGTGATTACCATCCTGCTAATGTAAAATATAAAAACGGGAAAATTTGCGGACTCTTTGATTTTGACTGGGTAAGCAGACAACCCCGTATAAGGGATATAGTAGACGGTATTATTTATTTTTCTTCAAAAAGAGATGAAAATATAAAAGGGGATAATATATTTTCCTTAACATCGGGATACATTATGGATTTACGGAGAATTAAAATATTTTTTGATGCCTATAATAAAAGCGTTAACTTGACTCTTTCTCCCCAAGAAATAAATTGCATACCATACCTTATATGTGCAAGATTAATTCATAGTAGAGTGCAAGCATTGCCTAAAATACCTGAAAAGAAGGCTGTAAAAATGTTAACCTATGGAATGGAAGAAATATTAAACTGGGTAAATAATAACAAGGATGAGATTATACGTATTGGTGAACTTGCAGAATAATATTGAAAAACTAATCGTAGGGGGTACATAGGAGATGCCGGGTGCAACAAGTTCACGTCAAAGACGATGTTGCAGATTTTTACAGGTAATGGATGCATTAAGAGAAAAAGCACTGCTCGTAAAAATTTGAAAAGCTGAACCTGTGGATACGAATAGGGGGCAAAAAAATGCAAAGAAAATTTACCATATATTTATTATAATCATAATAATTATGCCAAATATGAGATGAAGCTAACATGATTATACAAAATATATATGAAAGGATATGATGTATTATGAAAAATTTGAAAGTGGGTTTAATAGGTTGCGGAGTATTCGCGAGAGGAATACATATCCCAATTTTAAAGAAAAATCCGAAATATACTATCCATGCAGTAATGGATATAGTTGAAAATGCTGCAAAGGAAGTGGCAGAAGATGTTAATGCAGCCTATTGGACAACAGATGTAGATACTCTCCTGTCAGACGGGGAGATTGATGTTGTATTTATTACCACCCGGCATGATTCACATGCTGAACTTTCAATAAAAGCAGCCAATGCCGGGAAACATGTAATGTGTGAGAAACCAATGGGGCTTAATCGTAATGAATGCAAAGCAGTAGCAGAAGCAGTAAAGAAAAATAATGTTAAGTACACTGTTGGCTATAACCGCGGTATGGCCCCTATGGTAACAAAAGCTCGCGATTTATTAAAAGATTTTTCGGATAAGAAAAAAATGATATATCACCGTATACAAGCTCCATTTCCGGAATCCCACTGGACACATATACCCGAGATAGGAGGAGGACGTTTTGTAGGTGAAGGTTGTCATATTTTTGACTTACTGTGTGAAATAGTACAGGCGCCGCCTGTTACGGTTTATGCTTCCGGTGGTACATTCCTTGATCCCAAAAGAGTAAGAATTCCTGATAGTGGAATAGTCACAATTACTTTTGCCCATGGATCTGTAGGTACAACTCTTATAAACAGTGCAGGATGCCCAGACTTCCCAAAGGAAGCAACCGAAATTTACTGTGACGGTAAAGCTATATTTATTAACGATTTTACGAAAATGGAATATTACGGATTTGAAGGCCATAAAAGAACTTATTTAGAATTTGACAAAGTGGATAAAGGGCATGCTACAGAATTAGATTTGCTGGCAGATGCAATAATAAATGATACTGAAAGTCCAAACGGCATTGTAAAAGCTGCGCGGGCTGCAGTAATAAGTTACATGGTAAATGAATCAATTGAGACGGGTAAACCTATTACAATTGAAGAAAGGGATTATATCTTTTAATAAAGCTGCTATAATTTTATTCTATTTGTTTTGCTTGTTATTTTTCTATAGAAAATAAAGCCAGCAGTTTAAGTCACCTGCTTCCCCATTTGCCGGCGTTCCATCTATTAGCGCCTTATTTTTTTGGCACTTCTCCAAGTCTAGCTATTCCGAAACCAGGACAAAAAAAGCGAGGAAATTAAAGGGAGGGGCGCTTATTACGGATATTCTTCGCAAAACGACAAACAATAAATATGCAAAGCGAAAAATATGGAACGATAAATGTATAAAAGGATAAACACGTGAACAATGAATGCATAAAAAGGGAGGAATGGCGCACTTTATGAAAAACAGTTATTGGATTAGCTCAACACCAGGCACGGGCCATCCTGCGCTGGAAAACGACATCAAGGTTGACGTTGCAATTGTGGGGGGAGGAATGACGGGCATAACATGCGGCTACTTGCTAAAAAAAGAGGGCCTGAAAGTGGCAATAATCGAAGCCGGCAAAATACTCCATGGAACAACGGGGCATACTACGGCAAAAGTAACATCCCAGCATGACTTGATTTACTATAAAATAAGGAAGCAATTTGGCGAAGAACTGGCAAAACAATACGCGGATGCAAACCAGGCAGCCATTAATACGATAGCATCATGGGTAAATGAGAAAAACATCCAGTGTGATTTCCACCTGTCTTCAGCCTATGTTTACACCAGTGATAACAAGTACGTAAAGCAAATACAGGATGAGGCAGAAGCTGCCTTAAGCCTTGGAATCAAGGCTTATTACCAGGATGAAGCACCCCTGCCGTTCCCGGTAAAGGCTGCCGTCCGATTTGACGAACAGGCAAGGTTCCACCCGCTTAAATACATGCTGGCACTGGCAAATGAAATACCCGGGGATGGAAGCCACATATTCGAGCAGACGAGGGCCATTGACATAAAAGAAAACAGGTATTGCCTTGTGATCACGGAGCATGAAAAGACAGTGACCGCCGAAAAAATCATTATTGCCTCCCATTATCCTTTTTATGACGGGAACGGCTTATATTTTTCAAGGCTTTTTCCATATAGATCCTATATTATAGGTGTAAAAATAAGGGGGGATTTCCCCGAGGGAATGTTCATAAGCGCGGAAGAACCAGTGCGCTCCTTGAGACCCCAGGAAACCGACAACGGGCAAATCGTGCTGGTTGCCGGCGAAAACCACAAGACGGGGCAGGGAGAGAAAACAACCGTCCACTATGAAAACCTCGAAAAATTTGCAAGGCGCTTCTTTGACGTTGAAGATATACCATACGGCTGGTCTGCCCAGGACTATACAACCGCCGATGAAATCCCCTACGCAGGCTATCTTACTTCAAAAACAGAAAAAATTTACGTGGCAACGGGCTTCAGGAAATGGGGAATGACCAACAGCACGGCATCCGCGCTAATCATAAGGGACTTGATAGTAAAAGGGGAAAGCCCGTGGCAGGAAGTCTACAAGCCGTCGCGCTTTACGCCTGCTGCATCCATAAAAAATATTGTCGTTGAAAATATCAATGTTGCAAAGCAGCTTGTCGAAGGCAAATTGTATAAGCCGCCAAAAGACATGGACATCGGAGCCAACGAAGGCAAGGTTGTTGACCTTGACGGACAGAAAATAGGAATATATAAAGATGAACAGGGTGGTTTGCACGCGGTGGACATCACGTGCACGCACATGGGTTGTGAACTAAAATGGAATACGGCAGAGCAAACCTGGAACTGCCCCTGCCATGGTTCAAGGTTCACCCCTGGCGGCGATATCGTGGAAGGGCCTGCCCTGGTGCCCCTTGCCAAAATTACTCTTAATGAGGATGATTGATTTTCTAACACAAAAGTATTTTTACATAATCACCCTGGGCAAAGCAGGGTGATTATTTTTTTCTCCTTAAGTTTCCTTCTATCATAGAATGGATATAGGAGAGCAGCGTTATGACAACCATAAAAGACATAAACACTATAGAAATTATCTCATACGTGGCCATAACGCACCACCTCCTTTCTTAATGAAGGTAGGTGGCAACCACACCCTGCTTATCCGACCATCTTGTCCATATTATATCATACAAGTTTATATTTTTCATTTTGTAATTATTTAACATATGATAAATGTAGCTAACTTGATTTTGTGTTTATTTAACTGTATTATATAAATAAATTGCAAAGGCGGTACATTAGGCGGTGTATTAACTTAAAAGCAGCATGTTGCTTAAAAAAAGGCGGGGTTGTGTCGTGTTGATGGAACAGGTTTGCAAGAATTATTTCCATTCCCCGGTAGGCACAATAGAAATAATTTGTGAAGATGGTGCCATTTTATCGGTACAATTTGCGGGCGACGGTGTTGAACCGTACAGAAAGTCGAACCCTGCGAATTCTTGCAATGCATGCGGTAATGCGTGTGCCGCCGCCCTTGAATGCATGAGGCAGCTTGATGAATATTTTGAGGGCAAGCGCAAGGAGTTCTCATTAAATATCAAACTTCGCGGAACGGATTTTCAAAAAAAGGTCTGGACAGCCCTCCTGGAAATTCCTTATGGGCATACTTCAAGCTACGGGGAAATAGCCGCCAAAGTAGGCAATAAGAAAGCGGCAAGGGCTGTAGGAAATGCAAACAACCGTAATCCCGTGAGCATAATAGTCCCCTGCCACCGCGTCATAGGCAGCGATGGAAGCCTTTCGGGCTACGGGGGAGGATCGTGGAGAAAAAAATGGCTGCTTGAACACGAGAGAAAAAACATGTAAGGGATAAGAGAAAAACCATGTAGGGGAGGAAATCGCCATGGAAGAAAAAATTATGGAAACGAAAATGAAGATAGAAGAAATGGCCGCCAGGGCAAGGGAAGCATCAATCATGCTTGCGGCTTGCAGCACGGGGCTGAAGAACAATGCCTTGAAGGCAATAGCCGACGGGCTTACGTGCAGGAAGGACGAAATAATAAGGGCGAACGTATTGGACCTTGAAAGAAGCAGTAGGGAAGGCATTCCGGCACCCCTGCTGAAAAGGCTTAAATTCGATGAAAACAAAATAGCTGATGTGATTGACGGGATTTATAGCCTTATAAAGCTTGATGACCCTGTTGGCAGGACCCTTATGGCAACCCGGCTTGATGAAGGGCTTGAGCTTTACAAGGTAAGCTGCCCCATAGGCGTCGTGGGAGTCATATTCGAATCCAGGCCGGATGCCCTGGTTCAAATATCAACATTGTGCTTGAAAAGCGGCAACAGCGTCATGCTAAAGGGAGGGTCCGAGGCAAGGGAAACCAACCGCATCCTTGCCGGGGTAATTTCCGCCGCGACGGAGGGCGCAGGCATAGGCAAAGGGTGGATTCAACTCCTGGAGACCAGGGCGGATGTTAATGAAATGTTGAAACTGGATAAATATATTGACTTGATTATTCCAAGGGGATCCAACGAATTCGTCCGGTATATAATGGACAATTCCAGGATACCGGTATTGGGGCATGCCGACGGCATCTGCCATTGTTACGTCCATGAAGACGCGGACCTGGACATGGCCGTAAATATTGTTGTTGATTCCAAGACCCAGTACGTGGCCGTGTGCAACGCAACGGAAACCCTCCTGGTACATGAAAAAGTCGCAGGGCCGTTTTTACCGGAATTAAAACATGAGCTGGATAAAAAGGGAGTGACGCTGGCGGGCTGTGACAAAACCAGGTCCATAATAGCCGTTGGAGAAGCAACCGAGGAAGACTGGAAAACCGAGTACCTGGATTACAAGCTGTCCATAAGGGTTGTAAACAGCATGGATGAAGCGATCAACCATATCAACACGTACGGTTCGGGCCATACGGATGCAATCATAACAAGAAGCAGGGACGCTGCTTCACGTTTCATGATGCTGGTTGATTCCGGCAACGTCTTCTGGAACTGCTCAACCCGCTTCAGCGATGGATTCAGGTATGGCCTTGGGGCCGAAGTCGGAATCAGCACGAACAAGATACATGCCCGCGGGCCTGTAGGGCTGGAAGGCATGGTAATATACAAGTACAAGCTGGTAGGTTCGGGCCATGTTGTTGAAGATTATGCCAGCAGGAGGAAATCATTCAAGCACATCAAGCTGGACAAGGAAACCCCCGTATAATTTCAATTCTCCTCATGGCAGTTTTGGTCGAAAACATTAAAAAACTACGGGAAAAGTTAAAATAGTCATATTGTAGTTTAAGGACAAGATGGACTATAATTAAACTGAATATGGTCGCATAATCATATGGCCGGGCAACCGGCCATATGACTGTTGCGGCCCAATCATAC
>JAAZDH010000202.1 GCA_012512865.1 Clostridiaceae bacterium
AGGCTGGCACTTGATTATACCAGCCTTATAATTTAACCTTGTTAAACTCGGTTTTATCCTTTTGCATTTATCCCTACATTTATCCGGCCTATCCGGATAAATGTAGGGATAAATGCAAAAGGATAAAACCGAGTTTAACAAGGTTAAATTATAAGGCTGGTATAATCAAGTGCCAGCCTTGCTTATATACTTATATACCTTGCCTGGCCAGGTGAACGGCATATATACCCTGCCTGGCACTACCTTGTCAATCCTTTGCCAGCATGAAAAAATGCTCGCCTTCCACGTTTCTAGAGGTGATACCTGCTTTCCTGATTATCCTTGTTATAAGTTCGTTCCTTATTTCTTCAATTGGCTGCTCGATACCAAAATAACTCTTTATGGAGGCCAGTGTTTTATGGTCATCGAGCTCTGCCAAATCCATATACAGAGATTTGCTTTTATAACTGAGAATGAACGTTCCCTTGTAATAATAGTGATCCTCGGTTATATGAAGTCCCGATATTAGTAAATTGGATACCTTCATGTTTAGTTTACCTCCATTCTTTAGACAATTAACCTTGTTCTTTAATATGGACGATTTTCTTTTAAATAAATCATGTGTTTTAAGGGAACCTGATACTTTTCCTGCAACTTGATATATGATATTGGAGTGTTGGATACGTGTTCTTTACATGTAGACTATGATTGGTTTCCGTGATTGTTTCCTTGGAAACTCGCCTTGTGACGTATCATTGCGGAATAACCTTCAGCAAGTTTCGATTTTGCTTCTAAAACCTTATGTGGTTAAAGCCGTCATAATATATGTATCAAGCATTTGCTTAGCCTTCATCCCTATGATCAATGTCACAGGCTTCCGGCCAAGCTTTCGTAATTTATATTTAATATGGCTGCGGGAGAAGGATTCGAACCCTCACAAAATGATCCAGAGTCACTTGTGCTACCCTTACACCATCCCGCAATGTTAAAGCATAATGCTTAATATAATTCTTAAATACAATATAATATTATGCTTATGCTTAATATAGGGCTTAATAATGCTTAATACAATACTCAAATACTCTTTTTAAAAGTTTTGTGTTCTTATTATAGCATTGTTTTTCTTGATATGCAAGAGAGAAAAGCAATTGATTTTCTAATACAAACTTATGCTACTTGATGGATGAAAATATCCTGTAATCAATATCGGGGAAAATATTGTCCTTCTCTTGTATATCCTTAAGCCAGGCTTCATTTATTACTCCTTCCTTGATATCATGGTATAGTTTCAAGAAACGCCCCAGGTGGTCCTTTACACGTTTTTCCGCGTAACGTACCATTGTACCTGTTTTCATTATAAATGCCCAGTCGCTGCTTTGGGCAAGCAGCAATTCAATTGCCGCCTGGTTAAGGGCAGCTTTTTTTATTCCCTCGGCATGCTTGTTTTCATCGGCCAGCTCGGTCATCCTTTCGGCAGCCTTGTGAAGGTGCTTGTATACCCAATCATTTGTATTATTAAGCCATACTTCATTGTATCCCTTGTACCCCCAGGAAGAGGGGCAGGGAGATGATACTTGCATTACAGGGTTTTCATTGATATATTCCGATGGAGTAACCAGGCTTATTATGTCCTGGTCGCGGTGTATCCTTGTAAAAAGCGAATAAAGCCAGCAGGGACCTTCATACCACCAGTGACCGAATAGTTCCGCATCATAAGGACAGGTAATAACCGGGGGTTTGTCCATTTTATCTGACAGGTATTCCACCTGCCGCTGCCTGTTTATTATGAAGTCAAGGGCATGTATATCAGCCTTGTTTTCAGCCCAACCAGGGTTGTAAGGCTGTTTTTGCCCGGTATTGCCGGTTATCCTGTAATATTTTATACCGGTATCAATTCTCTGCCCATCCGGGGAAATGTATTTTTTTATATAATCATAGTCAAGGTCATAGCCTATATCCCTGTAGAATTCCCTATAATCATAATCACCGGGGTATCCTTCCCTGGAGCTCCAGACTTGTTTTGACGAATCAATATCCCTGGCAAATGCAATTATGCCGTTCGGGGTTATTATGGGGGCAAAGGTGCCGAAGACTGGCCTTGGGTCGGCGAACAAAAGGCCATGTGATTCCGTGAAAAAGTATTCTATGCCGTATTGCTTGAGAAAATACTCTATTGAAGGGACATACCCGCATTCGGGAAGCCACAGCCCCCTAGGCTTGAACCCGAAAAATCTTTCAAAGGTATTTATGCCCATGAAAACCTGGGCATTTACACTTTCGGCATTGACAGCAAGCAGGGGAAGATAGCCGTGGGTGGCTGATGAAGTTATATATTCGAACTTCCCGGAACCATGCATTTCCCTGAAAGGGGTTATCAGGTCCTTGCCATACTTGTCCCGGAATATTCGAAGGTCATTCTTGTACTTGTTGTTATACATTATGGCCAGGCTGTTGAACTCGGGCTGATTTGCGGTACGGACGATTTCTTTCTCTGACAGCTCGATAAGCTTTTCCAGGTACCTTATGTACTTGTCCTGCAGCAGGGAATTTGCAAGCATTGAAAGGAGGGGCGCTGTAAACGAAATTGTTACGCGAAAATCCGTGCCTTTATTTAACATTTTTTCAAAAGTTGTTACGAGGGGTATATATGTTTCGGAAATAGCCTCAAAGAGCCATCTTTCTTCCAGGTATTCCTCCTGCTCCGGATGATGCACAAAGGGAAGGTGAGCATGCAGGACAAAAGCCACGTAGCCTTTTTTCATTTTTTCAGCCGGATCCTCCTTTCATCATTTTCATTGTGCTTCGCGGCGCACCAGGTGACACAGGGACGGGGGCATTGTCACCAGCGGGTGACACAGGGACGGGGGTATTGTCGCCAGCGGGTGACACGTGACACGGGGACGGGGGTATTGTCATCCTAGGGTTCCTCCTTTCATTGTTTTTATTGTGTATCAAAAAAACCAATAGAGCTTACGGGTTGTTCCAGGAATCCGAGGGGCGGATAAAAGGCCGGAGCGGGCACGCCTTTTATTTTTCCCGGGATGTTTATTTTTATAGCCTTGGAATCATTAGAAACCAAGGAAACCATGGAAACCTTGGAGATGTCATAGAAATTTACAAGGCATACGGTATCATTAAGGCTTATGCTTGCATTGGGTGTTACAACATGGTTTGACGATGCAAAACTTATAAAAAATTCATCCAGGAGATTGCGGCCTATTTCTGCCATGTAAATGCAACCTGAATCAGGTACGTTAATATACCAGCTTGTGGAATGGTCGTTTATCCGGATTAATTCAAAAGTATTCCTGGATATGTTTGTTACCTTGAGGGCCGGTACCGAGGTTTCCATTATTTGTGGTTCAACGTTTTTTGCAAAGCTTTTCAGTTTTTCACCGGAAATTTCCCAGTATGCATAAAGCTGGTAGGGATTTATTGCCAATAAGGCTATTTTTGTTTCGCCGTAAGTTTCCGGCAGTTGATACAGGCTTTGCATTTCGATCTCCGGCAATTATAATTCCTCCTTTCATTGAATCTTTTACTGTGCCGTGCCCTGTTATATTTTCACCAGGTGCTGCTACGGCTGCAAAGGCGGCGGTTATGGTTGTGCCAAGCTAATGGCATTACATTATGTTTTGTAAAAATGCTTTGTTTTATTCATGAACGAGCCGGGTTCAAAAGAACCTTCATGTCGGAAATAGCATGTGCCAGGTATATTTATTAAAAGTAATCCACATAATTAAAAAGTAATCCGGTTAATTGCGGGAGAAAGGCGACAGGAATGAAAGCAGCAAAAGTGAAGACGATAAAAATAAAAAGTTGATAGAAGCAAAAAGTGGTAAAAATGAAGGGGATAGAGGTGGAAGCCAAAAAAATAAAGTTGATAAAGGCGGAAGGTGATAAAAATAAAGGTGATAAAAGCAGAAGGAAAAAATTAAGTTGAAAAAGGTGAAAGATGATAAAAAATCAAGGCGATAAAGGCGAAAGGCGGTAATAATAAAGGCGATAAAAGTGGAAGGTGGTAAAGGATGAAAAGCGGAAATGGGTATGGCAAAGGCGATAGGTGGAATAATGAAGCCGGCAAATCATGTAACAAAGCGGGTAATTCACCTGGCAAAATTGATAGACCATGTACGGCTCCGAAAAAGATACTGATGTTGTCCTGGGAATATCCTCCAAGAATTATCGGCGGGATATCAAGGGTTGTATACAATCTTGCACAGGAACTGGGCAAAAAAGGGAACGAAGTTCATGTAGTTACCTGCTGGGAAGAGGGGTTGAAAGAGGAGGAACTGGATTGCCATGTTAACGTGCACAGGATTCGTACTTGCGAAATAGATGCCAGCTGTTTTATTAACTGGGTGCACCATATGAATTTTTCCTTCCTGGAGGGTTCTATAAAACTTATAAATGAGAAAGGTAAGATGGATATTATTCACGCCCATGACTGGATGACGACTTTTGCCGCCAGGACACTCAAGCATATATACATGATTCCCTTGATTTGCACGATGCACGCTACCGAAGCAGGAAGAAACCATGGCATACATAATGATATACAAAGGTATATCAACAGCGTGGAATGGCGGCTGACATATGAATCGTGGAGAGTAATAGTAAACAGTAATTATATGAAAGGAGAAGTAAGAAATACCTTTCAGTTGCCCGAGGACAAGATAAGGGTTATACCAAACGGGGTAAACATTGAGAAGTTTAATAACTGCAGCAGCGACATTGATTTCAGGAGAAAATATGCCATGGATAACGAAAAAATCGTGTTTTTCGTGGGAAGGCTTGTTAATGAAAAGGGAGCCCATATTCTTGTACATGCTGCACCAAAAATCATTCATCATTACAATAATGTGAAGTTCGTAATAACCGGAAGGGGGCCGCAGCTGGACTACCTGCAAAAAATTGCCAATGAAATGAATATATCCCACAAGGTATACTTTACCGGGTACATCAGCGATGAAGAACTGGTTAAGCTATACAAGTGCGTTGATGTAGCAGTTTTCCCCAGCCTCTATGAGCCTTTCGGCATAGTAGCCCTGGAAGGGATGCTGGCCAATGTCCCGGTTGTTGTTTCCGATGCCGGGGGTCTTGATGAAATTGTCCAGCATGGTGTTGACGGGATGAAATCTTATGCGGGGAACTCAAACTCCCTTGCGGACAGTATCCTGGAAATCCTTTTTAACCCGGCAAAGGCGGAAGAAATGAAAAAAAAGGCTTATGAAAAAGTTTGCTCGATATATAACTGGAATATTATAGCAGGCAAAACGGAAGAAGTGTATAATGAAGTACTAAAAACGGTTGTAATTTCAAGTTAAAGTTTAGGGTTAAATTGACAATTGACACATAAATGATTTAATATTATAGATATTGTGGTAATAAATAATATATTTAATATTTAATAAAGATTAATAAAGATACCAGTAACAATTGGTCTAATTGGAGGTTTGCTTGTGACGAGAAAGAAGAAGAAGTTGAAGGTCGTACCTTTAGGGGGAGTACAGGAAATTGGCAAGAACATTACCGTGTTTGAATGTGAAGAGGATATCTTGGTGGTGGATTGCGGGTTAACCTTTCCGGAAGATGAAATGCTGGGAATCGACCTGGTAATCCCGGATATGTCATATATTGTAAAGAACAAGGAAAAAGTGAAAGGTATAGTGTTGACCCACGGGCACGAGGATCACATCGGTGCCATTCCTTATATATTGAGGGAAATAAATGTCCCCATATACGGGACAAAATTGACCCTGGGACTTTTGGAAAACAAGCTTGAGGAGCATGGCATGCGCAAGCAGGCAAATTTAATCAATGTAAAGCAGGGACAGGCTATTGAACTTGGCTGTTTCAAGGTTGAGTTTATACGCTCCACCCATAGCATTGCCGATTCAGTGGCACTGGCTATTACAACTCCCGTGGGAGTGGTGGTCCATACGTCCGATTTTAAAATTGACCATACTCCCATAGAGGGAGAGCCGATGGACCTTACACGCCTGGCGGAGATAGGCAGTAAGGGCGTGGTGCTGCTAATGTGCGACAGCACCAATATTGAGAGGGAAGGGTATACCATGTCCGAAAGGACAGTAGGCGTTGCCTTTGAAGAGATGTTCATGAAAGCGGAAGGCAGGATTATAGTTGCCACCTTTGCTTCGAACGTGCACAGGATACAACAGGTGATAAATGCTTCCGTGAAAGCAAACAGGAAAGTTGCAATATGCGGAAGGAGCATGACCAACGTAGTTGATGTTGCGACAAAACTTGGATACCTTTCAACACCAAGGGGTACCATTATTGATATTGATTCCATTGATGACTACCCGCTAAACAATGTTACCATCATTACAACGGGCACACAGGGAGAACCAATGTCTGCATTGTCCAGGATGGCTGTCTCCGAGCATAAGAAAGTGGAGATTATACCGGGTGACCTTGTAATAATATCCGCTTCCCCGATACCTGGCAATGAAAAACTGATTTTCAAGGTAATAAATGAATTGTTTAAAAAAGGTGCCAATGTTATTTATGAATCCATGGCCGATATTCATGTTTCGGGACATGCGTGCAGGGAAGAGATAAAACTCATACACAGGCTTGTAAAGCCTAAATATTTCATGCCTGTCCACGGGGAATACAGGCACCTGAAACAGCCCGCGAGCCTGGCCGCCAAAATGGGG
>JAAZDH010000203.1 GCA_012512865.1 Clostridiaceae bacterium
CCTGGGCACCCAACAGTTATTAATGGATACATAATAAATAAAAAAGATGATTTAAAAGGATGAAAGACATGGACGATTCTTATCCCACTTTAAAAACAATTGTTGAAAACGTGGAGAAGGTAATCATTGGTAAACGTGAAGCAATAGAGCTTGCTTTAATTGCACTTGCATGTGACGGGCATGCCCTTATAGAAGATGTGCCAGGCGTTGGAAAAACAAGCTTGGTTTCTTCAATTGCAAAATCCATCAACTGTTCTTTTAAAAGAATACAGTTTACTCCTGACATCCTTCCCTCGGATATCACGGGCTTTACGATATACAACCAGAAAACTGGCGATTTTGAATACAGGCCGGGAGCCGTGATGAGCAACATTGTATTGGCGGATGAAATCAACAGGACTTCGCCCAAGACCCAGGCAAGCCTTCTCGAAGTTATGGAAGAAAAGCAGGTTACCGTGGATGGAGTAACTTACAAGGTTCCAAGGCCTTTCATGGTTCTTGCCACGCAGAACCCCGTAGAATACCTGGGTACTTATCCTCTCCCGGAAGCCCAGCTTGACAGGTTTACCTTGAAAATAAACATCGGTTATCCTTCCCTGGAAGATGAAAGCCAGATACTTGAAAGGTTTAAGGTTGACAATCCCCTGGTTTCCTTGTCTCCCGTGGCAGACAGCCAGTTCATTCTAAGGCTGCAGGAAACAGTAAAAAGGGTTTACGTGGACAAATCCTTGAATAATTACATTGTAGCCATAACCGATGCTACCCGGAAAAGGGAGGATGTGCTTCTCGGGGCAAGCCCCAGGGGCTCGCTTTGCTTGTTCAGGGCCGCCCAGGCATGGGCTTTCTACAATGGAAGGGATTACGTTCTTCCTGACGATATCAAGAAGATGTCCGTACCCGTTTTATCTCACAGGATAATCCTAAGGCAGGAAGCGAAATTAAGGAAGGTTACAGCTGAAGACATTATAAGATCCGCATTAAACAGCGTAAGTATACCGCTGGTGGCATCAAGATGACCAGGAACAGGATATTGTACCTTTGCCTTTTATTGCTATCATTCTCATTCGTGTATTTCTACGGCGGCCAGGTGCCCTACATGCTGTTTTTTACCACGCTATTATTGGCCTTCCTGTCCCTTGTATATACAATCATTATTTACCTGCGTTTCAAGTACCACCAGGAGATTGACAAAAAATATATAGTTAAGGGGGATACCATAAAGTTCAGTTTTATAATCAGCAACGAGGATTTCTTGTTCTATCCATATATCAGTATTAAATTTTTCGGCACGGAAACAATCTTCTCGGAACAATTTAAAACAAGGACCCTGTCGCTTATGCCCTTTTCCGAAAGGGTATATAGCTTTACCTTGTCATGCAAATATTGCGGGAATTATGAAATAGGCGTAAGCAGGATTGAAATAGAGGATTTCCTGGGCTTGTTCAGGTTGGTTTACGAGGTCCCCTTCCCCTTAAGCATAAATGTTTACCCCAGGATAATAATGATAGACAGGCTAAGGCTTAAGATGGATTTTTTCTCTGAATCCTATTACGTACTGGACAGCAAGTACGAAGACATAGGAGCATTGCAAGATATTCGCAAGTATACATACGGTGACAGCCTGAAGAAAATTCACTGGAAGCTTACTGCAAAGCTGAATGAACTCATGATAAGGAAATTTCAAAGCGCGTCAGAAGCAAGCGTTATTATTGCCCTTGATTTAAAGAAAAACAATTTCTCTTCTGAACAAAACACAATAATTGAAGATAAACTAATCGAAAGCGCCGTGGCAATAAACTACTACTGCCTTTACAGCTGGATACCGGTTAAACTGGTTTATTATACGAAAGAAATCGTAACAATTAATGCAAGCAGCCCTTTCGATTTTCAGAATATATACAATCGCCTGGCAGAAATAAGATTTGCCTCCGAGTTCAGCATATCGGAAACCCTGGATGTATACATAAGAAACAGTGCTGTGAAAACAAACCTGTTGATTTTGACTTCAAACTTAAGCTATGACTTATACGATGTCGTTTACTATGCAAATTTTTCCGGCTTTCATTCAGTCGTCGTGTATGTTTCCCCAAGTGAATTTACCGGGGGCGAAAATGAACAGGCTGAAAGCATTATGTCCGCCATTCCCAGGATTGGCGCCCATATCTACAAGATTAATGCCAGCGATGATATAAAGCCTGTATTGGAGGGATAAAAATGGTATTCCCGGGGGAACGCAAAACAAGTGTAATTTCCAGGTATACAGTTGATATTGTTTTATCCGTATTTACAAGCTTCAGCATTGTCTACGCCCTTACATATACCATGAAATTTGACTATCATCCTTTTATAATATTCCTGTCGGTACTCCTCGCGGTTTTGATATGTTTAATTATTTTTCTTAACAGGCTGACAACGATAATAACCATCATATCTGCAGGGGTTGCTGCTTGCTCGTGGCTTTTATACCTTGCCTGGAACAAGTTGTTCCCCGGTCTTGCAAATTCATTTACCGGCTATGTTTCCTGGCTTTATGATTATTCAAACGGCAGCGTGGAAATTAACGAGATTTACCGGGATTACACTTTCATTTTGCTGGTTGCCGGGCTTTCCCTGGCCATCTACCTGTTTACCATAAAACGCCTTAATTTTCCCATGGTTCTAAGCACCGGCATGAGTATTTTTGTAATACAGTGGGTCATGGAATATGCGATAAATTACCTTTCATTTTATTTATTCGTTTTCCTTTCGGTACTGTATTATTTAAAGCACATATACATCAAGAAAAGACTGAAGACCGGGAATGATTATACTGCCCCTGCATCTTTCATGATTAACATTTTGCCCCTTTGTGCTGTCATCTTTATATTTTCCTTTGCCATTCCAAAGAGTGAGTCCCCGGTTGAATGGGAATGGCTGGACAGGCAAATTAATAAAATATACGATTTTATGAACGACAA
>JAAZDH010000204.1 GCA_012512865.1 Clostridiaceae bacterium
ACATTATACTCCCGCATTATATCTTCATATTCCCTGGTCAACCCCTTTCCTTTCCTGACATCCTCCATTATCTTGAAAGCCTTTATTGGCGGCAACCCTGAATGTATCAGGTACAGCATTATGTCATCCCTCGTGCTTATCACCTCGGAAAGGGTTGCAGTCCTTGATCTTATCAAGTCCTGGGCATTATTAACCCATACGTCGGTACCATGGGACAAGCCTGAAATCCTTATTAATTCCGATACCGTTTTGGGCCTGGTTTCAAGCAGCATCTGCCTTACAAAACGGGTGCCAAACTCGGGTATCCCCAAGGTTCCCACCTCGCAATTTATATCGAAAGAAGTTATTCCAAGAGCATCTGTACTGCTAAATATGGACATCGTCAGCGGATCCCCTATGGGTATGCTTCTCGGGTCTATTCCTGTCAAATCCTCCAGCATCTTTAACGTGGTAGGATCATCATGGCCCAGGATATCAAGCTTAAATATGCTCCCATGTAAGAAATCATAATCAAAGTGGGTTGTAATAGTTTGGGATCCTGCATCGTCGGCAGGGTACTGTATAGGCGTAAAGTCGTAAATCTCCTTATCCTGGGGTATAATTACAACCCCTCCCGGGTGCTGCCCCGTTGTCCTCTTGACACCCGTACATCCCCTGATTAGCCTGTTCATTTCAGCATTTGTAACCACCATGCCTTTTTCATCCAGGTAGCCCTTAACAAAGCCGTAAGCTGTTTTTTCCGCTATCGACGAAATAGTGCCCGCCCTGTAAACATGGTCTTTGCCAAACATCTCTTCTACGAATTTATGGGCCCTGGCCTGGTATTCCCCAGAAAAGTTCAAGTCTATATCGGGTTCCTTGTCCCCCTCAAACCCGAGAAAAGTTTCGAAGGGGATGTCATACCCGTCCTTTCCCAGTTTTTCACCGCATACCGGGCATTCTTTATCGGGAAGGTCATAACCGCAATCATAACTGCTATCGGTAATAAACTCGGAGTACTTGCAACTGCTGCAAATATAATGAGGTTTAAGGGGGTTTACTTCCGTAATTCCAGTAAAATACGCGACAAGGGATGAACCCACGGAGCCCCTTGAACCAACGAGATAGCCGTCACTTAAGGACTTCTGTACAAGGGTGCTTGCAATCAGGTACATCACTGAAAAACCGTTTCTTACGATCGAGTCAAGTTCTCTTTTCATCCTGTCTTCCACGATTTGAGGAAGGTAGTCTCCATATCTCTCCCTTGCTTGTTTCATGGCAAGCTCCACTATTTTTTCTTCCGCTCCCTCCAACTTGGGCGGAATGTCCCGCTTGGAACGGGAGAAATATTCTCTATTGAATCCGATATCCTGTTTGTGTTTAACACTACCACTTCGTAAGCCTTTTCGCTTCCAAGATACATAAACTCTTCAATCATTTCCGCGGTTGTCCTGAAAAACAAGGGCGCCTGCCTGTCTGCATCATCATAACCCTGCCCTGCCATTAATATTCTCCTGAACACCTCGTCGTCAGGGTCCAGGAAATGGACATCACCGGTTGCAACCACGGGTTTTTCCATCTTTTCGCCCAGCTGGACAATTTTTTTATTGAGCAGCTTTAAATCCTCAATACTACTTACAATTCCCTCATTTAACATGAACTGGTTATTCCCAAGGGGCTGTATTTCAAAATAATCGTAAAATGAAGCAATTTCAAGTATATTCTCTTCGCTCTTACATTCCAGGAAAGCCCTGTATAATTCTCCTGCTTCGCAGGCGGTTCCAATCAATAATCCATCCCTGTATCGGGCAAGTATGGCCTTGGGGATCCTGGGTTTTTTATAAAAATATTCGATATGTGAAAGTGAAACAAGCTTGTATAAGTTATTCAAGCCTCTTGCATTCCTGGCAAGGATTATAGCATGGTAAGAATCTAACTTTTGCCTGTCCCCATTACCCCCTGCATTTTGGCAGGAATCATTAATCAAGTAACATTCAATACCATAAATAACTTTTATATTGTGTTTTTTAGCAGCTATGGAGGCTCCCGGGTATGCCTGCACCACACCGTGGTCGGTTATGGCAATAGCCTTGTGCCCCCACTCGGAAGCCCTTTTTATTAATTCTTCCACGGAAGATACCCCGTCCATGGCGCTCATCCGGGTATGAAGGTGAAGCTCAACCCTTTTTTCTTTGGCTGTATCCATGCGGCACTGTTTTTCAACTTGCACGATATCCGAAGCAATAATTACAAATTCACCTGCGAATTTATCGTAACGGGTCTCCCCCCTGACTTTTACCGCGGCCCCTTCTTTTATCCTTTCATTTATCCTGTCCGCATCCTTTTTCGCAGCAAAGAATTTTACCGTGAGGGAACTTGTATAATCCGTTATGTCAAATGTATGCAAGCACCTGTTTTCTCTAATATTTCTAAAATCAACTTCCATGATATCGCCTTGAAATGCTACAATGCCTGAATCCTGGCTTATATTGCATATTTTTATCAATTCATCGTTAAAATCTTTTCCAATGATTATATTTTCCCGGCTTTTACCCCGCGATTTTCTTTTTGCACCCTTGGCAGGCTTGCTTTCGGCTGTTGAGAGTATTATGTTTTCAAGAATCCTGGCCTCTTCGTGTTTTTTATTTTCAAGGTATTCATTTTGCATACATTCATCGGTTTCGCAATCTTTAAAATCCACCTTCACTCTCGCTGAAAAAGCTTCCTCGATTATTTCCTCCATGTACCTGCCGCATCCCCGTGCTTTCAGTAGGTATGCCCCCCTTGTTTTTAAATGCACAACCAAATTTTTATTCCTATTCTTAAGGCTACATTCTGAACCCGACAACAACCCCCTGCTGGTTGCAATTTTTCTTCCCACGATAAACAGGATGCTTTCCCAGTATTCCTCGATTAAACAATCCAAGGACCTGTCAATATTAAATTTTATTTTTATATGAACAGAATCCAGGTTAAAGTGACAAGCAAGTACTTCTTCTACTTCCGCCAATAGCTGCGCAGGTACCAGCTTGTCAGAAGATATTGATATTTCAAGGCTGTTTGATTTTTTATAATAATTGATATTTTTTACATCAACACTTGAAAACAGGCCCTCGACTTTTTCCCTGTCCCGGGATTCCGGGAATATTTCCTCTATTCCATGGCAAAAAGCAGCATTTTGCATCGTAGATTACCCCTTATCCTGCTTGTAACTTAGTGTTATTTCCAAGTGCTTGCCAATTATCTTTTTACTTTTTGTTTACTTTTTCCATATACTTGCTAAATATCTTGGTTTGCTTCCTAAATTTCTTGGTCATTTCCATATGCTTGCTAAGTACTATCCATATTTTCTATTTCCCTTAGCAACACGTCCGCGATTTGATCCTGGGGAACCTTGCACATCACTTTTCCCTTTTTGAACAGCAATGCCTCATCATTTCCACCTGCAACACCGATGTCTGCTTCTTTTGCCTCTCCAGGCCCGTTTACCCCGCATCCCATCACGGCTACTTTAATATTCTTCCTGCAATCTTTCAGCTTATCTTCCAGGATATTTGTAATCTTCACAAGATCTATCCTGCAGCGCCCGCATGTCGGGCATGATATTATCTCAATGCCCTTTCTTTCAATTTCCAAGGCCCTCAGTATTTCCCTTCCCACTCTTACCTCTTCAACGGGGTCCCCGGTTATGGAAACCCTTATCGTATCCCCGATACCTTCTGCCAGCAGGCAGCCCAGCGCCGCAGCAGACTTGACCGTCGCCCTGAACATGGTACCGGCTTCAGTTACGCCCAGATGCAAGGGGTAGTCAACTTTTTGCGAAATCAACCTGTAGGATGCAATAGTCATGGGCACGCTTGATGCCTTGAGCGATATAACTATATCTTTAAAGCCAAGGTTTTCCATCAAGCTTACATGCCTTAACGCGCTTTCGACCATGCATTCGGGCGTTATCCCGCCGTACTTCTTCAGCATGTCCTTCTCCACGGACCCGGAATTAACGCCAACGCGTATGGGGATGCCATTTGATTTTGCCGCTTCAACCACCCGGCGAAGCTTGTCCTCTCCCCCAATATTTCCGGGATTTATCCTTATTTTGTCGGCTCCATTCTCGATACTGGCTATTGCAAGCCTGTAATTAAAATGTATGTCGGCCACCACGGGTATTTTTACGGCGCTCTTTATCGCTTTTATCGCAAGGGCGGCTTCATTACCAGGGACGGCCACCCTTACTATATCGCAACCTGCATCTTCAAGCCTTTTTACTTGTTTAACGGTACCGTCAACATTACAGGTATCCGTATTGGTCATTGACTGCACCGAAATCGGGGCATCGCCCCCTATAAACCTGCTTCCTACCCTTATTTTTTTTGTTTTCTTCCTTGCAAACGGGCGTTCCGCCCTTGGGTATTCATCCCGCGGGTACTCATCTCGCGGGTATTCGTCCTGCGGGCGCTCAACCCGTGGATATTCATCCTGCGAATGTTCCACCTGAAAATACTCCATCTGCCGGAATCAGTAACCTCCCCTCAGCAGCCTGAGCGTATCATTATAAACCGTAAACAAGGCTAAAATAATAAGTATAACAAAACCTATCATTGATATGAATGCTTCTTTCTCAGGCGGAATAGGTTTTTTCCTAACCCCTTCTATTAACAGGAGCAGCAGCTTATTACCATCAAGGGCGGGAAACGGAATTAAATTCATGGCACCCAGGGCTATGCTGA
>JAAZDH010000205.1 GCA_012512865.1 Clostridiaceae bacterium
CAAATCATTATCAATGGTTTTCGGTACACCTGCAACAACAAGCTCGATCCCTTTTTCATGCGCAAGCTTCGAAACCTTGCTTGCCGTATCCATGGAATCATTGCCGCCTATATAAAAGAAATAACCAATATCATGGGCTTTTATAACCTCTATAATGCGCTCAAAATCTTCCTCCTGGTTTTCCTTTAGCTTATACCTGCATGTTCCTATCACGCCTGCCGCTGGAGTATATCTTAAAAGCTCAATCTCTTCCCGCGGCTGGGCTGAAACATCTATAAGTTCCTCCAGCAAAACTCCCTCTATACCATGCCATGCAGCATAAATTTTCCCTATCCTGTTTGGATATGATACACACCCGTCTATAACCCCCTGCAAGGATGCATTTATTACCGGTGACGGGCCTCCTGATTGTGCTACGAGGGCATTCCTAGGCATTATTACAACTCCTCCTTCCTGTTGCGGTATCAAAATATTATCATCATTCATGAATTATTATGGCACCAACTTAAGGGCGTTTCCTGAATAAATTTTTTCGAGGATTTCCTGCGGGAGACCCAGGCTGTCTAGGAATTCCTGGTGCAGGTTGTCAAAATAATCCCTTCCATATAAAACCCTGTCCTGGAACTCAACCAGGAACTCTTTAGCAAACCCTGGATCCCTGCTTAATGCATTGATACCCGAGCCTGCCGAAAGATCGCAGTACAGGTTGGGATACTTCCTTAGCATTTCAACAAGTTTTCCCCCGGGTAATACTTTTCCCTTGGGATAGAATTCCTTATCATACTTGTCATCCCCGGATATATGAGACCAGAACCCGGGAGCATGGCCAAGGAATATGGTTTCAGGGCAGGCTTTTATTGCCCTTTCAAAGGCTTCAATTCCCCCTCCATACCACCAATCCGGCCTGGGATATTTGCTCCCGGTATTAATCCCATACTCGATATGTACTACAACAGGAAGCCTTTTTTCTCCACAAAATCTAAACATCCTGATTGCATCAGGGTTGTCATACATCATTCGAAGTTTCAATTCACCGTACACACGGACACCGTGAATCTCCATCGCGGCCCTCAGCGTATCAATGGCATCCGGCCTCCTGGGATCCGGGGCATATCCAAGGACAAACTTATCCGGGGCTCTTTCCACGTAATAAAGGCACCGGTCAAAAGATATCGGCCCCATTTTACCAAAAGCTGCACCAACATTATAACAGTAATTAAAGTTGGGGTCATATTCGTCCACCGGGCATTCCCAGGTCAACAGCCACGTTTTGTCAATGTTAAATTGCTTCATATTATCAAGGAACCTGTTAAGATCATGGCCATGCCAGTCGGCATGATTATGAATATCAATGATCATATCCAATCTCCTCTCTCTTTAGGTTGCAATTATTTATAACCCAATATTATCTGCTATTAATTCAATATTTATATTAGCACTGGCATTATAATAAAGCAATATACAGTGACTGCAAAAGGTGAATTAAATTAATTTGAAGAGAATTTAGGCAAGGACGACTTCCACCTGCAAATAAAGCTAATGCAATAAAAAAAATAACTGCCGGAAGAGTATTTCTCCGGCAGTTAATCACAAATTCATATATAGCCATATATGTATATGTTTTTATATGCCTTGGCGAGTTTAATCTTTCCTTGTCATCCCCTCAGTTTATTCACCTTTGCAAGCCTTTCAAGGGCCAGCATGTATGCTCCCATTCTTAGTGTTGTGTTCTTTTCCCCGGCTTTTTTCAGTACATCGTTAAATGCTTTTAGCATGACCTTTTCCAGTTTATGATTTACCTCTTCTTCTTCCCAGGTGATGGCCTGGTTATTCTGCACCCATTCAAAGTAGGATACTACTACGCCGCCTGCATTGGCTAAAATATCGGGAACAACCATGACCCCTTTCTCCTCGAGAATTCTATCGGCTTCAAGCGTTGTAGGCCCGTTTGCTGCTTCTACCACCACTTTTGCCTTTAAATTCCTTGCAACCCTTTCATTAACCTGGTTCTCGAGGGCGGCAGGTATTAAAACATCCGCATCGCATGTTAACAGTTCAAAATCGGATATACGTTTTCCAGCCCTAAAATTATATTCACTTAAAGGCCTTTTTACCCCGTTTCCTTTCTTGTACTCCAGGATGTCTTCTATATCGAGGCCTTCATCATTGTATAATGATGCAGAAGTATCACTTATTGCTACTATTTTACATCCTTCATTTTCAAGCTGCTGGGCTGCCACCCCGCCTGCGTTGCCTATTCCCTGTATGGCAATCCTTGCTCCTTTTACCGGGATCCCGGCCCGTTTCAATACTTCTTTCGTAATTATTGTAACACCCCTGCCCGTGGCTTCTCTCCTACCCAATGAACCACCGATTTCCACCGGTTTACCTGTAACCACGCTAAAAACATTTTGCCCCTTGTACATGCTATACGCATCCATGATCCATCCCATAATTTCCTCGCCGGTATTCACGTCCGGGGCCGGAATATCACTATCAGGGCCAATTAAAGGAAGTATCCTGGCCGTATAGTTTTTGGTCAATCTCTTCAATTCTTCTTTTGACAATTCCCTGGGGTTAACCTTTATCCCTCCCTTTGCTCCACCGTAAGGGATATTGACCACGGCGCACTTGAAAGTCATCCATGTAGCAAGGGCCTTTACTTCATCCAGGTTAACATCGGGATGGTACCGTATCCCGCCTTTACAGGGCCCCCTGCAGCTTGAATGCTGTACCCTGTATCCTTCAAATATTTTTATGCTCTTATCATCCATTTCAACAGGAATTGACACCTTTAATTCCCTTTCAGGGTACTCAAACATCTTGTACTCGTTTTCACCCAGCCCGAGCATTGCTGCAGCTTTTTCAATTACTGAGACAACTTCTTCATATGGATTATAACCATTACCAGCCATTAATTTATAAGCCTCCTTTTTTGTAACTACAACTTACTTGATTGCAAGATTAACTCTATACATTTGCAATTCTGTCAAAGCCCGTTGCAAGCCAAATATCCTCTAGTTGCATCAAATGCATGTTTTTCAACCTTTAAAATATCTTAATAAAAAATATCATTAAAATTATAATACAAATATTTTTATCTATCAATATAAATA
>JAAZDH010000206.1 GCA_012512865.1 Clostridiaceae bacterium
CACACTCGCCATCCATGGCTTAAGGTGACGGCTCGCCACATCCATGTGGCGAATTACGGATTTTTTCTGGCCTTAAGCACAACTATCCATAAGCTTTGCTCCAATATTAGCCTCCGGAAGTCATCACGCCATGGAGTTTGCGTGACACGGGGACGGGGGTACTGTCACAATGGCACTTCTTAATTGATGAAATTGTCTCACTGTATAGAAAGGTTTAAGGTGTATAGAATTTGGGATTTAGGAAAAAGGTATCAAAGGTTGTGGAATGGATAAGGGTGGTGGGTTGGGATATCCATGTGGCGAATTACGGATTTTTTCTGGCCTTAAGCACAACTATCCGTAAGCTTTGCTCCAATATTAGCCTCCGGAAGTCGTTTTGTCATATTATGCGTCATATAAATTAAATACACTCCCCCCGGTTTTGTCCATTTTGACAGGAATTAAAAATTTAATTAAAATATAGTATAATAGTGCCAGGAAGGATAAACTAAGGAAGCGGAAGCAAAGCGTAAGAAGCAAAGTTTATCCATAAAACGTAAGCGAAGCGGGTAAAATTTTTCCAGGAAACCCAAACCGGGGAAGGAGTATGTGGCAGAATGGCAAATGAAGAAGTAAAGAACCAGCAAAGGATAATACCTGTTGATATTGAAAATGAAATGAAGAAAAGTTTCATAGATTATGCCATGAGCGTTATAGCGGACAGGGCACTGCCTGATGTCAGGGACGGCTTAAAGCCGGTGCACAGGAGAATATTGTACTCCATGTATTTACTTGGTTTTACGCCGGACAAGCCTTACAGGAAATGCGCCTCGACGGTCGGTGAAGTGCTTGGGAAGTTTCATCCCCATGGTGATGCCGCGGTATACGACAGCCTTGTAAGGATGGCACAGGACTTTTCCATGAGGTATCCCTTGGTTGACGGGCACGGCAATTTCGGTTCGATGGACGGGGATGCGCCTGCAGCAATGAGGTATACCGAGGCCAGGCTTTCCAGGATTGCCATGGAGATGCTTGTAGATATAAACAAGGATACGGTTGATTTCAAGCCTAATTTCGATGAACGGGAAATGGAACCCACGGTCCTTCCTTCCAGGTTCCCCAACCTCCTCGTGAACGGGTCTTCGGGGATAGCGGTGGGAATGGCTACAAACATACCTCCCCACAACCTGGGAGAGGTTATCGATGGCATAATAGCTTTAATTGATAATCCTGGAATGACCATAGGGGAGCTTAATAAAATCATAAAAGCCCCTGATTTTCCCACAGGCGGGATTATCACAGGCAGGCAGGGTATCAAGGATGCCTATGAAACGGGAAAAGGAAGGATAGTTGTAAGGGCAAAGGCCAATATTGAGCAGCTGGACGGGAGCAGGCAGCGGATAATCGTATCCGAATTGCCGTACCAGGTTAACAAGGCCAAGCTTGTGGAAAAAATCGCGCACCTGGTAAAAGAAAGGAAAATTGACGGTATTTCGGATTTGAGGGATGAGTCTGACAGGAGTGACCCGGTGAGGATTGTTATAGAGTTAAAAAGGGACGCCAACGCCAACGTGGTTTTGAACCAGCTTTACAGGAATACCGAGATGCAGAACGCATTTAACGTAAACATGCTTGCCCTTACCCAAACACCGGACGGGAAGTATGAGCCGCGGGTGTTGAACTTGAAGGAGGCCCTTGATTATTATATACAGCACCAGGTTTCCGTTGTTAAGAGGAGAACGGCCTTTGACCTTGAAAAAGCGGAAGCAAGTGCCCACATATTGGAAGGATTAAGAATAGCGATAGACAACCTTGATGAAGTTATCCGGATAATCAGGACATCGCGCAGTGAGCAGGTTGCAAAAGAAAGGCTGCAGGAAGCTTTTAACTTAAGCGAAAGGCAGGCCCAGGCAATTGTTGACATGAGGCTTGGAAGGCTTACCGCCTTGGAAAGGGAAAAGCTGGAGGCCCAGTACCAAGAACTGCTGGAAAAGATAAAGTATTACAAGGCCGTGCTGGCGGATGAACGGCTGGTGAACGGGATTATAAAAGAAGAGATTGCTGAAATTAAAAAGAAGTATGCCGATGAAAGAAGAACGGCTATAACCGCCGAGGAAGAGGAAATCGCGGAAGAGGATTTAATCCGCGAGGAAGAAAGCGCCATAACCCTTACCCACTACGGGTACATAAAAAGAATGCCTGCCGATACCTACAAGAGCCAGAGGAGGGGAGGCAAGGGAATACACGGCCTTACTACCAGGGAAGAGGATTTTGTTACAGAATTATTCATAACCTCCACCCATGATTACATATTATTCTTTACTAGCAAGGGCAAGGTTTACAGGCTGAAGGCATACCAGGTGCCGGAGGCTGGAAGGCAGGCAAGGGGGACTGCAATTGTAAATCTCCTGGAAATCGGCCAGGACGAGAAAATAACCGCGGTAATACCCGTGAAAGAATACCGGGAAGGGCAATACCTTTTCATGGCCACAAGGCAGGGCCTGGTAAAAAAGACGGATATCATGGAATACAATAATATAAGAAAAGGAGGCCTTGTCGCCGTCTCCCTGAGGGAAGATGACGAGCTGATAGAAGTCAAGCTTACCGATGGCACGAAGGATATAATTCTTGTTACGCAAAACGGCATGTCCATCAGGTTCAATGAATCGGAGGTGAGGGCTACCGGCCGGGTGTCCCAGGGAGTCAAGGGAATAAACCTCCGGGAGGGTGACCAGGTTATCGGGATGGCGGAATCCTTACCTTCCGACGAAGATGCGTACCTGCTCACGGTTACCGAGAATGGCTTCGGGAAGAGAACGCCTTTAAACGAATACAGGCCTCAATCCAGGGGCGGGATAGGCATCCTTACGTACAGGATCACGGGGAAAACCGGCAGGCTTGCAGGAATGAGGCTGGTATACGAAGATGATGATGTCATGCTGATAAGCACGGACGGCACCATAATAAGGCTCAACGTAAGCGAAATCAGCATATTGAGCAGGGCAACCCAGGGAGTGACCCTTATGAAGGTGGATGACGACAGCAAGGTCGTGAGCGTTGCCAGGGTGGAAGCGGACTAGGGTTTCCATGATGCTGGAATTTGCTGTTAAACTGTATATTTTGCCTATTAAAAATTCATATAATAAAAAACGCTAAGATTTCGCTAATTAAATTCTTAGACCACGCTGCATAACGCCCGTATGTTTTCTCCCGGTGTTCCTGGAGAAACACCGCCGCCTGCCGACAATATAAACCCGGGTATATCCTTGTTGTCCCTTATGCACTCCAGGGCCTTTTCCCTGACCAGGTCTTGGCTTCCTTCCGCGAGTACCTGGAGGGGTGGTACATTCCCCATCAGGCACACCTTGCTGCCTGCCATTTTCCTTACGTTGGCTATATTTTGCAGGTGGGTGAAATTAAATATATTAACCCCCAACTCTTCCAGGAACTCGTAGGATACCGGGTTGTCGGTATCGTTGTGATATATCTTCACCATGCCAGGGAAACTGGAAAATACCTGCTTAAAGTAAGGAAGCGCAAACTCGATGAAATCTTCCCTGGATATGAAACCTGCCACGTCATCCAGGACCATGATGCCTTCTACATCCTTTAGCACATCCATTTGGGCCTCCAGCCATATTATTATGAACTTGCAAATAAGCTTAAGCAGTTTATGGGTGTTTTCAGGGTCTATCTTTAGCCCTACGAGGAAATTTGTAAGCCCCATGATATGTGCTGCTATTGTATACGGCCCCCTGGATGCTACAACCTTTATGGTATACCCCATTTCGTTTACCATATGGTTTATGTGCTTGTAAACATTCAGGGCAAGGGGCATGAGGCCGTCTGCCCGGGGGTTTGGAATATCCAGGCTGCTGATTTCCCCGGCGGATTTGATAGCCGGGTATATCTGGGGCAAAGTATTCTCGTAAAATCTTACCTTGCACCCGAAACCCGAAGGCTCAGTGGCCATGCCAAATTCAACCCAGAAACCCGGGAGAAATATTATACCGGGGAAGTCTTGAATCACCTTTAAATTTGCCCACAGCCATTTTTCCGGGAAAGAAAAATAATCCAGCATGGAAATCCCCGTGTATCCCGGTATCCACGGGCTGTCAACTATCAAGGCAACCGGGAGCCGCTCCTGCTTTTTTATGACAGCACAATCCTTGATTATGTTCCACTTTGTCAAATCCATAATTCCTTGTTAACCCCCCCTAGCAGTGGAATGCCATATTATGCTTTCCTTTGTTTTACTATGCTTTCTTTTGTTTGAAATCCATAATTTTGCTTGTCTGCAAAACCATAATTCCCTGTTAAATATCCTCCAGGCGGATTGCATTTTTTTGCGCAATCAGCGCCAATTCAATTGCATGGAAAATATGCTCCTGGCTCATGGCATTTTCCGTACCGTCAAGGCAGTCACGGATGAATTCCCCGAAAAACGGGTAACCGCGGGTGTTCGCAACTTTCCAGCGGTATTCTCCCTCGTGGTTTACCAGGATAACATGGTCCGGGTCGGAATCGCTGGCAACATCAAGGTATTTTCTAAGCTCGATGTAGCCATCCGTGCCGATTATGAAGGTGCGACCGTCGCCCCATGTGCCAAGGCCGTCGGGTGTAAACCAATCCACCCTGAAATACCCGGCAGCCCCGTTGTCGCAGCTTATCATCGCATCCCCGTAATCCTCGAAATCGGGGTAATCCTTGTAGTGGTAATTTGCCACCCTGATGCAGGTTACCGTACCCTTGCTTGCCCCTGCAAAGAACAGTATTTGTTCTACCTGGTGGCAGCCAAGGTCCACGAGAATACCCCCGTATCTTTTCTTGTCAAAAAACCAGGCCGGACGTTTATCCAGGCTGATACGGTGGGGGCCGCACCCCATAACATGTATGACCCGCCCTATGGCACCTTGCTTTACCAAATCCCCGGCATACACCGCCGCTTCAACGTGAAGCCTTTCACTGTAATATACACCGAACTTCTTTCCCGTTTCCTTTACAACCTTGCGGGCCTCGTTCAATTGGTCCATTGACACGAAGGGCGGCTTGTCAGTGAAGTAATGCTTGCCGTGCAGTATCGCTTTTACGCCGAGCGGGCCCCGCTGGTCGGGAACGGGGGCGGAAGCTATTAGTTTTATATTCGAGGATTCCAGCACCTCTTCTTCGCAGCGGGCGGCAGCAGCCTCCGGGAACTGTTTCCTGAAAGCTTCCACCTTGGCGGCATCCGGGTCCCAAACCATGCAGATGTCCGCCCCGGCCTCGGACAGCCCGTTGCACATCCCGTAAATATGTCCGTGGTCCAGCCCTATTACCCCGACGGGAAATTCATTCTTGCCGCAAACCGGCATGCTCTTGCCTTTTGGAGCATAGCTGTATCCTTCTTTTTTCCCTGTCATGTAAATCGCCTCCCGAAGATTGTCTCGTGTTAATCCCGAAATATAACCTAGTCTCGAAAGATAACCTGGTAAAGTATAACCCCTGGCAATGGAGCTTTAGCCTTAACCTTAAAGGTTCCCCAGGAGTGACGGCAGCCACGTGGTCAGCCACGGCAGGTACAGAATTGCTATGGCCACTAAAATAATAAATATAAAATATGGTATAAGCGGCTTGACACTCTTTTCAAGGGGAAGTTTTGCAATACCGCAGCTTATAAATAAGAACGTACCCACCGGCGGGGTGATGGCACCCATTTGCATCACTATAACCATGAGTATTCCATAGTGTATGGGATTGAAACCAAAAGCATTGCCGATACCCAGTATTGTCGGTGCAAACATTGCTATCAGCACCGTGGGGTCCAGGAAACATCCAAGCACTACAAGAACCAGCATTATGAAATATGAGGCAAGGTAAGGGTTTCCTATAACATTTACCGCGAAATTAAGCACCTGTTCCTGGAAATGCAGCCGCACGAAGACGTTGCCCAGGACACCCGCACCTGCTATTGTCATCATTACCACGGACGTGGTGATCGCCGAATCCAGGATGATTTTCGGGACATCTTTAAGCTTGAGCTAGTGGGATATGAAAAACCCTTAAAAAAGGCCGTACAAAATTGTCAGCACTCCTGATTCTGTTGCGCTCACGATACCGAATACGATACCGCATATGATAATCAAGGGCATTATCAATGCACCTATGGAATCAATAAATGTTTTGAAGAAATTCCGCCACGTAAACTTTATTACCGGGATATTGTACTTTCTTACCTTGTAAAATGCATAGTTTATCAACATCATTCCAATGGTAAGAATTATACCGGGCACATAGCCGGCGAGGAACAAGGTTCCAATCGGGAGGTCCGTATAATATGAATAAAGTATCATTGCAATGCTGGGCGGTATAATGGGGCTTAACATGGCAGAGGCCGCGGTAACTGCCACTGAATAGTCTTCATCATAGCCTTGTTTTACCATTGTCGGGATAAGCATTCCACCGATGGCGGAAGCGTCAGCGGCACCTGAACCCTGAATGCTGCCGAATAATGCCGATGATACGATGTTTACGTGGCCAAGGCCGCCTTTAAATTGTCCCATTATGGCATTGGCGAAATTAACCAGCTTGCCGGTAATTTTTCCCCCTGTCATCAGGTTGCCGGCAAGGATAAAGAAGGAGATTGCCATGAGGGTAAAGGAATTCAGGCTTTCAAACATCTTTATTATCACCAGGGCAGGCGGAATATCCATTGCCAGGATGAAAATTATGCCTGTTATGAAAAGAGATATGAAAATTGGAAAACCCAGGCCTATGAAAAGCAACGTGATAATAAAAATTAATAATATTTGTAACATAAAAACCTCCTGCTAGTAAAGAGATTTTGGTTGTTATTCATGTAGTGTAATTCCGCTTATTCAAGCAACCCTTGTCAAGTGATATTAGCTGTTCTTGTATTCCCGTCATCCTTGTCAAGAGGTATTATTGATTCCTGGGGGCATTGGACTTCATTCTTTTTAGAAAAAGGATGCTCACCGTAAATAAGTATCAACACGTAATCAATAAGAAGATAAAAACACCCTACCGGGATGGCCGCATAGAACCATGCCATGGACATTTTTACATTCAACAGGGATGTCTGGATGTTATCCATAGTGCGCAATATGCCAAAGTATGTAAGATAGCCAAGGGTTGCAACAACAACCAGATTTGCTATCTTGCGTACTATGTTCCCCAGTTTTTTAGGCATGTGTTTTTCAATTAGGAAAGAAACGCACAGGTGCAAACCTTCCTTTGCAGCAAGGCTTGCCGCCATGAACGAAACCCACAGGCTGGTTAAACGTATGAGTTCATCCCCCCATGGGAATGCCCTTAAACCCAACTAGGCAAAATACCTTAATATTACCTGTATTGTACACAAGCCAACCATGAAGGCGACACAGGAAATTATGACGACTGTACGAATCCTGTCAAGGACGAAATAAATATTTTTTAAGATTTTTTTTGCCATCAAAACCACCTTTTCACGTAAAACGATTTTTTTGCGGAGCTTGCCGGGTTTTTAAAACCCGGCAAGCTCCGCAATGCCACCGCCGAGCAAACAAGCAAGCAAGATCAATGTCCAGCAACATCAAATAAGCTCAACATCTTATATCAACATCCAATATTAGCCACAGTTTATTATCATCATTCAATGTCAAGGATTTTGTCAATAAAGTCGTTCCATTCATCGCCCTTTGCGCGGTACTCATCCAGCATGCCGGAGCAAGCCTTGACCTACTCGTCACGGTCAGTGATTTCTATTACGTTGAGGCCTTCATTGATCATTGCTTGAAGGGCCTTTTCCTGGTCTTCATCATCTATCTTGGCCTGGTATTCCGTGGCTTCATCGGCACACTCCAGGACAAGCTTTCTCAGGTCATCAGGCAGGTTGTTCAGCCAACTTGCATTGAAGAAATAGTAAATACATGCGATTATATGGCCGGGGTCATCGTCATATTCTTGGCTACTTCGTGGAATTTCATTGAATAAATGGAGCTGGGCGAGGCTTCCATGCCGTTAATCATTTTTGTCTGCAGGGCCGTGTAAATTTCATTCCAGTCCGTGGTGGTGCCTGACGCTCCCAGGCATTCAAACATGGAAATGTACACGGGGTTCGGGCCGCGCATCTTCTTGTTTTTCATGTCCGCCAGGGATTTTACAGGGTCAATCGTAAGCATGTGGCGGATTCCCTGGGATTGTCCTGCTGTCGCGATAAAACCGTAGGGTTCAACCAGCCTCATAACTTCATCCGTCATTCCCTTTAATACCCTGCGGTAATGTTCGTTGTCCTTAAATAGGAAGGGGAACTCGAACATTACAAGCTGGGGCACCCAAACACCCGGCCCTGTACCGGGCACTGCCACCACCATTTCCAGTGAACCACTCCTGCACATCTTAACCTGCTCGCCCTGGGTTCCCAGCTCGGCGCCGTAATTGGCAGTTGCCTTTATCCGCCCGCCAGACTTTTCATTTACCAGATTTACGAAGTATTCCAAGGCAAGCCCTATTGTCCCGGCTTTTGCCAGGTTCGTGGAAGTACGAAGCTGGTATACCTGTTCCTGCCCCGTCGTGCCTTCTGCCTGGGTTCCCGTGGAGTCGCCGCCTTTTGTACATGCAGCCAGGCTAAACTGCATGCTTGCGATTAAAAGCATAGCAACCAGTTTTCTCATGACACATCCTCCTCGTAAATTTTTGTTTTTTTATTTTTAATAAACTTTTTATCAATGAACTTTTTATTAATAGACCTTTTTTAATAATATTTTTTAATAAAATCTTTAGCAGTTGTCCTTCATGAATTTTTTATTTTTATTTATTTCCCCATATCCCTTCCCAGCGTGATTACATTGGTATCGAAGTTGTCTTTGCTGGTGGTCTTTTCGTAGAACCGGGGCACCAGCTTCAGCATCTTTTCCCCGTGGTAAAAATCATCGTCCGGTGGTATTGACAGCTCAACGGTTACACCCGTGCATGCCGACTTGTATATTGCAATAATGAGCTTGATTGCCTTACGCCCTTCGCGCCCGTCAATCAACAATTTATCCTTGCCTTGTATTGCATCAAGAAAATTCTTGATTTGGGCGGGGTGGCCTTCAAGCCCTATTTCTGGGATGGAATTATATTTATCCTGTACCAGCTGGAGAAATTCCGTATCTTCAACGGGGAAACCATTTTCCAGCTGCCGGAACGCCACCGACTTCCAGGGGATGGAGAAACGGGCCTTTTCTGCTTGAAAAATCATTTTCTGTTCTTCCCCGTGGGGCAAGAGAGAAGCCGTTAACTGGGCCGTCATACCAGGATATTGCAATATGGCGATGGCAAGATCCTCGCATTCCGAATTTCTATGGGCGTTGTTCGAAATAACGGCCGTTACCTTGCTTGGCATTCCCACCATCCATTGCAGCAGGTCAACATGGTGAACTGCATGGTTTATCAGGCATCCTCCTCCCTCGGTTTCCCACCTGCTCCGCCACCATAGGTCATAGTAGTTTTCGCCTCGCCACCAGAGGGAGTTTACCGTGCAGAAAAGTATGCGTTCCCCCGCTTGTTCATCAATCAGCCTTTTGACTTTCATTACCGGCACCTTGTACCGGTTTTGGGAAATTACGCTTAGTAATTTTTTGCTCCCGGCAGAGGCCTTGATTATCCTGTCGCAATCTACGAGGGAGAGGGCCATTGGTTTTTTAATCAATACATGTTTTCCCACTTCAAGCATGAAAATCGCGGCTTGAGCGTGTTCAGACGGGGGCAAACATATTATTGATACGGCATCTATATCCTTCCTGTCAGCAATTTTGCGCCAGTCCTCGTACACTTCCGCGAAAAAAGGTTCTTTGCGTTTTTTACCCTTTCCGCCTTGTCCTTGAAGATATCGCACAGGGCTCGGATTTCGCATACATCATCAAACCGCTTGTATGCGTCTATATGTACATTGGCAATGGCACCCGTCCCGATAATGGCAATACCTGTTTTACCCATTTTGCATATACAACCCCTTTTATTTTTGTTAATAAACCTATTGACATTAATAATCCTATTAATGGACCTGCTCATGCAAACCTTATATATATTTAAAATGCTAATGCAAAGCTTATGCCTAAAAAATGCTCAAGCAAAGCTTGTATTTAAAAATGTATTATACATGGTATCGTGCTTGATTGCGGTACAAGATTGCGCATGATTTTGGTGGGATTGTGCTGGAATGGAATGCAATTTTGTGAAATTGAAGCGTAGTTATGCGTGAATGAAGCGTGTTATTTAGTGCGGCTGTGCATGGCGGGGGTGCAATTGTACATGGTCATGGCATGGCTTGTATGCGGTTTTGCAAGGTCCTGTCATGATCATGCGCAGTTTTGCCGTTATTTAAAATACGACCGGTACTGCGTATAAAGCTTTTCCAATTGAATATCTATTTTGCCAAGGTGCTCTTCCAGTACTTTAACGCCCTTACTTATGTCCTTTTTACATATGGCGTCCAATATCTCCGAATGCTGTCTTAAGACGTTCATCCATGAGTCGCTGGCAACAAGCAATTTTAAAAACCTGACGCGGTTTAGATGGGTGCTCACCCCGGTTATCACTGACCACACCTTCATTTTATTGCAACCTTTAAATATTAGCTTGTGAAATTCGCCATCCAGGTTAAAAACTTCCAGGTTGTTTATTTCAGGCTGCTTTAGCTGGAACTCCATTAAATTGAGATTTGCCTTCAATGAAAACAGCACACCCTCGGGGAAATCCTTACATGAAGATTTAATTGCAGCAATTTCAAGGTTTTTCCTGATAAATGCAGCTTCTTCCACGTGCTGCGGGTCAATGAGAGATATGAAAGACCCCCTTTGGGGGTATATATCCACGAGGTCTTCCCGTGAAAGCTTGATTAATGCTTCTCTTACGGGAGTACGGCTTACCCCGAGCTTTTCCGCGAGGATTTTTTCCGTTATCTTGGTGCCTGGCTTTAGCTCCAGGAGCATGATATTCCTTCTTAAGGTATCGTAGACGTAATTCCTGCTGGATTCCAATATTTCTCTATCACTTGTTTTTATCTGCATAAAAACATGAACCTCCATTATCTAACTTGTATACTACCATATTACCATACATATGTCAAGACAAATGCCGGGCTTTTTATGAAAAATCATAAATTATAATAAATTAAAGCATAAATCAAAATAAATTAAAGCATAGCAAAAGAATTAACAGGCTTGATGCAGAAATATGGCACAACAAAACCTTAATTTCCCCACCGTAATCTTCTTTATACCTTTTAATCCTTGGGGGAATTTACAAGTAAGGTGTTATTATGGTAAAATTAATATTATTATATCATCATATCAACACTAAAAAATTATTATTAAACAGGGGGCACGAAAAATGAGGAAAATCGGTTTTATTGGTGTGGGCAACATGGGAAGGGGCATGTGCGAAAATATTATCAAAAAAGGTTACCCGGTGACCGCGTATGATAAAAATCCGGCTGCCCTTGCTTATTTTGAAAACAAGGCTGAATTGGCACAGTCAAGCCTTGAGGTATTTAAAGCCAGTGAAGTGACATTCTTATCGCTTCCCAATTCCGATATAGTAGAGGCTGTGGTTGGCGAATTCCTGGAATGCGGTGTTGCAAACAAGACAGTCGTGGATACTTCCACTAGCTACCCGGAATCAACAAAAGTGCTGCATGCAAAGTTCAAGGCCAATGGCGGGAGGTTTATCGATGCACCGCTACTGGGCGGGCCTGCCGATACTGCCGCGGGAACGGCACCTTGCATTATTTCCGGTGACAGGGAAGATGTTGACAGCGTAATGGATATAATTAGCTGTTATGCAAACCCGGTAGATTACTTCGGGCCTGCAGGCAATGCGCACACGGTAAAACTGGCCATGAATTTTACAGGTTTGATGTATGCCGCCCTTGCGGCACAGATGTTCCCGCTTATGGAGAAACTTGGCATTGACACAAAATATCTTTTTAAGATTATGGAGGAAGGACGTTATGGTAACGCGCCATTTAACTTCTACGGAAGAAAATTCGTAGAAAAAGATTACCACATGGATTTTGCACTGGAACTAGCACTTAAGGATATGGTGTACATGAAGCGCCTGTATGAAAAGTTTAATGTGCCTGCATTTTTGCTCGACGGGGGTTTAAATCTCATGCGCCAGGCAGTAAAAGAGGGCCGCGGCAAACGTGATACTTCGGAGATTGCGGCAGTAGTATACGAATACCTGGGCCTTGAACCGGGAGGAAAGAAAGTAACATAATAGAATGAGAATTTAATATTGACATTCTTTGCTTTTTGGAGTAAACTAATATCGCCAGGTTTTTATTGCCCCAGTTGCAACGCAACATTACACAACATATTACACAACATTAATAAAAACATTCAAAATGATTATAAGCTGTTGTACAGGAGTAAAAGCCTTCAATCCAAAAACATTTCAGGGGGGTATGTATTCTAGCATAAGGGTGATTTTTGAGGAAATATTTTTTAAGCAAACTTGTTATGACGACATGATGAAACACCATCTTTTATAAAGCTTGGAAATAGAGTATCCATGGCTTTAAAGCATAAACACTCAAGAGGGTATGATTTCGTATTCATAATTATATTTCATACTCATAAATGTATTTTTGTTTTAATGAGAATTGTCTTTATATTATATGGCGGGCATTATATTGGTATCATATTGGTAAGTAAAATCAAGGCGATTATTAATAAAGAAAGGAAGAAAAAAATGAGCAAGCAATGGATATCCCGCGGCGGCAAGGCTGAAATTACAATCGTTATGTCATCAAATCCCGGCAAGCAGGAGGAATACGCTGCTAGTGAATTAAAGAATTACTTGGATTACATAACATCTTCAAGTATACCAATCGGGGATGAAAGTACACCGGGGGCGGTTATAGCCATAGGCAGTGCGGCAGCGCGCCTGGGTGTGACAGCCGGAAAAGAATTGGGTGAAGATGGTTTTACGATACGTTCCGTGGGTAACAGCCTGGCAATAGCAGGGGGAAAAAGAGGAGTAATTTATGGTGTGTATGAATTCCTTGAAAAGCTGGGATGCCGCTTTTTTACCCCTACATGTGAAAAAATCCCTTCTATCCCGGTCCTTGAACTGCCCGTGTTAAACGATACACAGGTTCCGGTCCTGGAATACCGGTATCATGATTATTCCGATATTATGCGTTATCCGCGTTTTGCAGTGAAATGCCGCTTAAATGGAACCATGGATGGTTCAGCTCCAATTAAAGAAAAATTTGGCGGCTATTTATCCTATGTATGGTTTGTTCATACTTTCGAACCGTGCATTCTTAACCCTGAAGAATGGTTTGACAAGCACCCCGAGTACTTTTCGATGGTTGACGGCAAAAGAATCAAGGAACGCACCCAATTGTGCCTGACAAATCCCGACGTGTTGAGAATTGCCATCGAAAAAGTAACCGCGGCACTCAGGGAGCATCCTGGATGTCGCTTGATTTCGGTATCGCAAAATGATTGGGGCAATAATTGTACCTGCCCTGAATGCCGTAAGATTGACGAGGCGGAAGGAAGCGGCGCGGGCAGCTTGATATGGTTTATAAACCAGGTGGCGGAGGCCATTGAGCCAGAGTTCCCCGATGTTATAGTTGATACCCTGGCATATAAATATAGCCGGCCTGCACCAAAATACATGCGTCCCCGCAAAAATGTATGCGTACGTTTGTGTTCAATAGAATCATGTTTTGCCCATCCTTTTGAAACCTGCGATGATAAATCGCGGCTGGCCAGGCTTCCCGATGGAACCACCACAAATTTCATACATGATTTAAAAGAATGGGCAAAGGTATGCGATCGCTTGTATACTTGGGATTACACCACCTGCTTTTCCCATTATCCTCTTCCTTTCCCGAATTGGAACGTACTGCAGCCTAACATGCAAACATTAATCCGGAATAATGTCAAGGGCGTGTTTGAACAAGGATGCCGTGCCATAGGAGGAAGTACGGACCTGAATGAGCTTCGAGCCTATTTAATATCCAAGCTGCTCTGGGATGCGAATTGCGATTATGAAAGGCATATGAGCGAGTTCCTGGAGTTTTATTACGGGCAGGCAGCACCCTTTATCCGGCAGTATATTAAAACTTTAACGGCCAAGGTTGAGAAAGATAACATACACTGCCATATCAATGACAATTGCGATCGTCCTGACCTGACAGATGATATGCTTGACATTTATGATGCTCTCTTTGACCAGGCGGAGGAGGCCGTGAGGGGCGATCCTGTCAGGGCCGTGCGTGTAGCCAAGGCTAGGCTTTCGATTCGCTGGGTGCGCCTGAAGAAGGATGCAATGCTTAAAGGGGTTAAGAATCCCGGGGAGATTCACAGGTTCTTTGATGATTGGCGCTCTCATGGATTAACCCGCATTGATGAATGGGTTAGCGCGGAGACTACTCACCGGGCATTGATAGAGGGCATATGGAGAGGTACGTCATATTACAAGAACTGGTGGGACGAGGGACCAGAAGAACTGTAATAAATTTTTGAGGAGAGTTATTATGTCAGCAAAAAAATACCTAAAAGAAATATCGAGTATCATAAACAAGGTACTGGAAACCCAGATGGATAAAATAGAGACGGCAGCACGGATCATAGTAAATGCGGCATTGAGCAAGAACAAGGTTTATGTTTTTGGATGCAATCATGCAGGCATACTTGCTCAAGAGCTGTTCTACAGGACTGGGGGATTAGCCATTATCAATCCTGTTATGGCCCCGGGCTTGACACTGGATACAAGGCCCATTACCTTGACAACCGGGATAGAAAGGCTTAGCGGATACGGCAGGACAATAATTGATAGTTTGAAATTAAAGGAAAAGGACGTTCTTATAATACACTCCGTATCAGGAATTAATAGTGTTACCATAGATATGGCCATAAGGGCGCGTGAATTAGGGGTGACAGTAATTGCCCTTACAAATATGGATTACTCTTCGAAGGTTAAGTCCAGGCATAATTCCGGGAAAAGGTTGTTTGAGCTTGCAGACCTTGTATTGGACAATTGTGGCGTTTATGGTGATGCCGCCGTTGAAGTAGAAGGCATGAAGTTAAGGGTGGGGCCGACTTCTACTGTTATAGGTGCGGCCATATTGAATGCCGTGGTTGTTGAGTGCGCAGCGCTGTTCAGTAAAAAGGGAATTATACCCCCGGTATTCATGAGCTCAAACATGGAAGGAGGTGATGAATATAACGCGAAGGTCCTGGAAGAGTATGGCGATAGCATACATTACATATAACTGCAATATAATATGAAACGCATTAAAAAAACAGGGATAAAAGGGTGATGATTTATTGTTAATAGATAAATATTATGCCAAAGTGCAAGAACTTTTTGATACTATCATGGATACCCAGAAAGAAAATATACTTAAAGCTTCGTCACTTATCTTTAATACAATCCAAAAGGGGGGTGCAGTTCACATCTATGATACCGGGCATATAATTAACAACGAGCTTATACACAGGGCCGGGGGATTAGTTCTTATGAAGCAGCTTAAGTATACGTTCAACGTAGAAAACCCGGTGCGCCAAAGGGAAAATGCCAAGGCGAAAAAAATCAGCCAGGAAGGAGTTGGCAAATACATATTGGCGAAGTCTAATGTCGAGGCCGGTGATGTATTGATAATCGGCTCGGTGTCCGGGAAAAACGATATTACTGTTGAAATGGCATTAAGTGCCAGGAGTATGGGAGTGAGCGTAATTTCTATAACCTCGTTGGACTATTCTTCCAAGATATCTTCTGAACATTCATCAGGAAAACGTTTATTCGAGGTGAGCGATATTGTGATAGATAACTGCGCCCCGTTGGGAGATGCAATGATCAGCGTGGAAGGAATTAATACAAACATATGCCCCGCATCAGGATTGGCAGCCGCTTTTATCATGTGGGCAATTACTGCTGATTTAATAGACAAAATGGTAAAAGCGGGCATCAAGCCCTCGGTATATAGGAGCCAGAATCTTACGGACGGGGATGTATACAATAAAAATGCAGAAGAATCTTACAATTCAACCGGGTTTTAGATTTGTTGTTTAAAGTGGACCAAGGCAGGGAGCCTGCTCGAAAGGACGGATTCATGCAGGAAGAAATTCATTAATAAAAGAAGAAATTTTTTCAAAATAATAGCACAACTTATTGCATAACAATGAAGCTGCATTACGATTAAGCCCGCGGGCATTTGCTGCTTCAGACAGCTTGGATAGTTAAGAGCTTACGAACAGGCTCTTGGTGTTAAATATGCAAAAATATAAAAAACAAAAAATAGGAGGTAAAAAAAATGAAGAGAAGGCTTGTCATTTTTATTACGGTGATAATGCTTATTGTTGCCGTCTTTTCCGGGTGCGCCGGAAAGCAGGGGGATTCGGTATCGGGTGATAAAACAGCCACAGGAAGTTCCCCAACTGGATCTCCAATTAGCAGTGGAGGGGAGGATGAGGAGCTTACCTGGGAGACAGCAGACCTGTCATGGAAAAAAGATACTTCACCTGTTACATTCAGTATTTTTATCGACTTTACCTGGTACCTGGTAGATACCTGGGGCAAGGATGATGTTTCAAAAGAAATAACAAAAAGAACAGGGGTATCGTTGGATGTTACCAAGGCAAATGACCCGACTCAAATACAGGTATTGCTTGCCGGAGGCGAATTGCCGGATTTAGTATTTGTAGCCAGGAATGTAGAAAGGTTCCATGACCCTGACATATGCTACCGGTGGGATGAACTTATAGAACAATACTGCCCCGAGTTTATAAAACTGGTTGACCCCAAGGAGATTGTAAATAATACCGCTGCAGATGGCCATATCTACACGTTTAAAACACATTTTAACGATGATAAGGCATGGAATGACCCGAGGAATCTTCCATCTCCCGGCGCTTCAGGATTTCACTACAGGAAAGATATTGTAGAGAAACTGGGCAATCCACCCCTGAAATCTCTTGACGATCTTGTAAACATTTTTGCAATGGTAAAAGAAAAATATCCTGACATGACCGTATATATCCCTCATCCTACATGGCCGACACCGTACCTGGATTGGATGGGTTTCTTTACGCCTGACAGCAAGTATGCGGATAATGGGAAAGTATACCTGGGTATAAGCCAACCTGGCCTGGTTGAATACTACAAGTTCTTTAACAAGCTTTACAGGGAAGGTTACATGAGCATGGAAGCCCTGGCTTATCAACCTGAGCAGTTCTTCCAGATAGTCAGGAGCGGCAAGGCGTTCTCTGCAAACTACAATACAGGTTTGTCCGATGAAACGAACAAGGTATTTAAAGAACAAAACGTTGACGGTATGTTTGAACCTATAATGGGTCCCCTTGAAGTCGATGGGAAAATCAAATATAAGGTTTTGCAATCAGCTGCAGGCTGGGCCAGCTGCTTCATCACGAAAAACTGCAAGAATCCAGGAAGAGCAATACGCTTCATGGAATTCCTCAAGAGCCCTGAAGGCGACAGGTTGACACAATGGGGTATTGAAGGAGTACATTATACATTAGACGAAGAAGGATTGCTGGTACGTCCCGAAGGATTTGCCGATATACCGACACAGGAGCATGGTGCTGGTGCCTGCTGGTATTTCCAGGCCAGCGGACTGGGAGAAGGAATCACTATAGCAAGCGACCCGGCTTATCCTCTAAGGGCTAAACTGCTAAAGGCTATCAAACCGTATTGTGTAAGGGATATCGGCTTGAATTTCGTGCAACCGGTGGCTGATTCCGAAGAAATGAACATATTGGTGAAGATCACCGAGCTTATTACTAATACACAACCAAAGATGTATGGAGCTTCAACAGAAGAAGAAGCAGTTACACTCTTTGAAAAGATGCTCCAGGATGCAGACAAGCTAGGACTAAAAAGGCTTGAAGAATATATGACTACCAAGTATAATGATGCCATGAAGATGCTGCAAGAAATTAAGTATTAAGGATTAACACCTTAAATGCAATTGCTTGTAATTATGATGCAGCCAAAGATTTTTTTACCGTATATATTAATTGTGTAGTTTAAATGTGTTAATCTCTATTAGCTGACAAGCAGTGAGTATTGGATATTGCATAATAAAGCCCGGGGTTAATGCACCTTAAATGTCATGGTTGGCAAAGCTGTTGAAAAAGCCGGCCTCGGCAGGCAGCTTAATCCCGGAGCTGATGCAATATCCAATACAACATGTTTTGATGCGATACATTTGTATTTATGCTACGGTGATTGGAGGGGGGGTATAGTGGCAAATATAATAGTCAATAAAGGAAGGCATAAAATAAATGGAAAAATGTTGGTCAGGTTTAGATTGCAGCTATACAGGCAAGTTTTTGTTTTAATGGGAATCCTATTCCTGTTTATTTTCTCATATATTCCAATGGTGGGAATTATAATTGCCTTTAAGAATTACAAGCTTGCCAGCGGCCTTCTTGGCTTTTTTACGAGTGAGTGGGTTGGTTTTAGATATTTCACCGAGTTTTTTACAGACTTGAATTTTACGACTATTGTAAGGAATACGTTTATGATAAGTATTCTAAAACTGATCTTTACATTTCCGATGCCCATTATTTTTGCCATTACAATAAATGAAGTTAGAAACCAAAAAGCAAAAAGAATTGTACAGACTGTAAGCTACCTGCCCCATTTCATATCCTGGGTTGTTGTAAGCGGTATACTTTTTTCGTTCTTAAATCAGCAGAACGGCTTGGTTAATCAAATATTGGTATTAACCGGCGTAGTCGATGCTCCAGTATCTTTCCTGGCAGATCCAAAATACTTTTGGCCCATGGTGGTGATAAGTGACATATGGAAGGAAATGGGCTGGTGGGCAATTATATTTCTGGCTGCCATAACAAGTATTGATTTACAGATGTACGAAGCGGCAGTAGTTGATGGAGCAAGCAGGACGCAGCGCATATGGTATATTACATTGCCAAGCATAAAGAGCACTATTATGATTGTAATGATTCTAAGCCTGGGCAATCTCCTGGGAGGCGGATTGGGAGGTTCCAATTTCGACCAATGTTACCTGTTGGGGAACCCTGTTAATAATGATGTATCAGAGATTCTCCAGACCTACGTGCTGACCAATGGGCTGGCCCAGGGAAGGTATTCCTTTGCTACTGCCATCGGACTTTTACAGTCTGTCATGTCGCTTATATTAATATATACAAGTAATTACGTGGCAAATAAGCTTTCCGGGGTAGGGCTGTTTTAAATTCCATGTTGCCCATAATTATTATGTTGTTTTAAAACAGGAGGTGATGGGGATTGGCAAAGTTAACGAAAGAGGATGCTGTTATTAATACCATTGTGTATATAGTTTTGTTTATCGTATTTGTAGCTATGGTATATCCCTTCTATTACTGCCTTGTAATTTCATTTAACGAGGGTATAGACGCGTCAACGGGCGGTATATTCCTATGGCCTCGCAAATTTACATTTGTGAATTACAAGATGGTGTTATCCAACGAACAGTTAATACCGGCTTTTTTTGTTTCTGTCGCCCGCACAATTGCAGGTACAATACTAAGCTTGCTTTTTACGGGGCTTTTTGCTTATGGCTTGTCATACAAGAAGCTGATGTTCAAGAAAACATATATCGGGATAATGATCTTTTCAATGTACTTTTCGGGAGGGCTCGTGCCATTTTTTATACTGCTCAAGCATATAAAACTTTTAAATACATTCTGGGTATACATAATACCTGGTTTGTTGAGCCCTTTTAATGCAATAATAATGATGAACTTTTTCAGGGAAATACCGGATTCAATCGAGGAATCCGTAAAAATTGACGGGGCCAATGATTTGGTTATTTTCTTCAAAATCATATTCCCCATATCTGCACCTGTATTTGCTACAATAGCATTGTTTGTAGGTGTAGGTCATTGGAATAACTGGTTTGATACAGCGTTCTTTACTACCAACAGGAGATTAAGGACCCTGTCTTTCTTGTTAAAAGAGATAATTAACAGGGCGGACTTAACATCTATAATGGCTCCGGGTATGAGTGATGCATTAAGGACTGGTACGTACGCAACCCAAGGTTATACGGCTGAAACAATAAGAATGGCTACAATGATAATGGTGGTGTTGCCGATAGTAGGCATTTACCCGTTTTTACAAAGATATTTTATAAAAGGTATCATGATTGGTTCCTTAAAAGGGTAAATGCAGCACCTGGGGGTGATTTTATCAGATACTACATGAGTGTAGATGGCGGGGGTACGAAGGTAATATCTGTTTTATTTAATGAAAAATTTGAATTGCTGGGCTGCGGCGAGGGAGGAGGGATTAATCCCAACTTCGAGGCCAGGGAGAATATTGAAATTGCAATGCGCAAATGTATAAATGAGAGTATTTCACCGCGGAGGAATTTAGAGCTGGAGACTGTTTACGTATCTATGCCGGCTCTTAAGGAGCAGGAGCTGTATATAGAGATTTTAAAACAATACGTAAATGTTGAACAAGTATATTATGTAAATGAAGGACAAATGGCTCTTTTGGCAGGGGTTCAAAAGTCACGGGGCTTGGTTGCTTTATCGGGCACAGGTTCAGGCATATTCTGGGTTGATGAAGAAAGAATAATCCATACAGGAGGCTGGGGTAGTTTACTTGGAGATGAGGGCAGCGGTTTTTATATCGGGAGGGAAGGTTTGAAAGCTGCCATAAAGTATTACGAGGAAACCGGCCCCTATACCGTCCTGTATGATTTAGTTATGAATGAGTGGAAATTAAACACTATGCTAGATGTAATAAAAAAGGTATATGGCGTATCCTCATCAAGATATGTTATATCATCTGCTGTGCCATTGGTTTCGAAAGCTGCATCAATGGGTGACGGGATTGCCGTTGACATTTTCAGGTCAGCGGGAAAAGAAATGGCCCGGCAAGCGATTGCAATGCTGAAACGTTTAAATATAAAGCAAGAAATTATTGTTACGATAGCAGGCGGTTCATGGAAAGGGTCAAGAATAATGTTTGAGGCTTTTAGAAACGCGGTGATCGGTGCTTTCCCCAACGTAACGGTTACTGTCCCGCTATTTGAACCGGTGATTGGAGGAGTGATACTGCAAGCAAAAAAAGTTGATGAAGGTGCTGTTGACGAGTATTTGCAGGTAATAAAAGGGCAATTCGGGAAGTTCTTTTATAAACCCGGCTGGATGTAGTTGAAATTATAAGTTATTTATAAGTTATGGATCACAAGTTATAATTTATTGTCAATTATTGTAAATCACTGTAAATTATAAAATGAAATTATTAATAAATCAAATTACAAGCTTTACCTTTTGCGCATAAGTTTATAAGGTACAGGAATTGCAAAACTGGAGGTATGCTTATGGAAAATCCGAAAATAACCGTCCTTGGTAGTTTTGTGGTTGACTTGATGATCAAGACACCTCATTTGCCTGTAAGGGGCGAGACGGTATTTGGAGGGCCTTTTAAACTGGGGCCGGGGGGCAAAGGTTCCAACCAGGGAATAGCAGCCCATAAATGCGGGGCTGATGTTACAATGGTTACCAAGGTGGGAAGGGATGATTTTGCTCAGGTGGCGTTAAAAAGCTTTATGAGCGTTGGAATGAAAACGGATTATGTATTCTTCGATGAGCGGCTTGAAACAGGTGCGGCACTTATACTGGTGGAGAATGACACGGGTGAAAATGAGATAGTTGTCTCCATAGGTGCATGTAATAATATTACTGACGAGGAAGTGGAATCCGTCAGGGAGGAAATAAGCAAGTCAAAGGTTTTGCTGACCCAGCTGGAGACAAATCTAAGCGCGGTTTACAAGGCAATAGATATAGCCAACGAGTACGGGACCAAGGTGATTTTAAATACAGCTCCTTTTCGTCCCATTCCCGATGACATATATAAAAAGGTAAGCGTTTTGACACCTAACGAAGTTGAAGCATCGCAATTATCCGGGGTAGAGATCAAGGATATAAATGGCGCCAGGAAAGCAGCCGAATACTTTATAAAGAAGGGTGCAAAATCAGTGATAATAACCCTGGGAGCATTTGGCGCCTATGTAAAATCGGAAGAATTTGAAGGACATATCCCTGCGTTCAAGGTTGAAAATGTAGTCGATACAACCGGTGCCGGCGATGCGTTCAATGGCGGTTTTGCTGCCGCCTTGTCAAGAGGAACGGGTATCAGGGAGGCAGCTATCTATGGAAATGCTGTGGCGGCAATTTCGGTTACCAGGGTTGGCACCGCTCCTGCAATGCCTGCAAAGGATCAAGTGGATGAATTCTTAAGAGAGAGAGGGTTTATTATATGAGCGTATCAATAAACAAAATGATCGATCATACACTGTTGAAACCCGAAGCAACTTCGGAACAAATTGAAAAACTATGTAAAGAAGCAATAGAATATGGATTTGCTTCTGTTTGCGTAAATCCCTGCAGGGTAAGGCAGGCTGCCGGCTTGCTAAAAGGCAGTGATGTCAAGGTGTGTACGGTAGTAGGATTCCCGCTCGGCGCAAGCACTTCAGGGACAAAGGCTTTTGAAACGAGGGATGCCATAGCAAATGGCGCTGATGAAGTGGATCAGG
>JAAZDH010000207.1 GCA_012512865.1 Clostridiaceae bacterium
CCTCTTGGGATAGGCGGCTGCTGCCTTTAACAGGGTATCATACGGGTCCCTCTTATTGTAAAGGGAAGCTTCGCCACTCCTTCTTTGTTTAGCATCAGGCTACTTTTTTCTGATTTCTATAATAGTCATTTATATATTCTCTTGGCGATTTATATCCTAGTGATGAATGCAAACGCCTTGAGTTATAAAAGCCTTCTATATAGTTAATTATCGCTTTCCTAGCCTCTTCTCTCGTCTTGAAGCGGGCTCCATATACTACATCCTTCTTCAAACTTGAGAAAAATGATTCAGCACATGCATTATCATAACAGTTCCCTTTGCGGCTCATGCTCTGTCTTATTCCATATTTCTTTAATAGCTCTCTGTACGCATTCGCTGCATACTGGCTGCCTCTGTCCAAGTGAAATATCAAACCTTCTTTCGGTGCTCTTCTTCCTATTGCCATCTCCATTGCTGAAATCGTAATATCCACTGTCATCCTGTCAGATATCTTCCAGCCTATTACCTCTCTATTAAATAAGTCTTCTACCCCTGCAAGGTACAGCCAGCCTTCGTCTGTCCATACATAAGTTATGTCTCCGACATATTTTTCATCCGGTTTTTCTGCTTCAAAATCCTATTCAAGAAGGTTGGGGGCTATTGGATAATCATGCTTCGAATTCGTTGTTGCCTTATACTTTTTTCTTGTCTTGCAGTATATGTTGTTTTCTCTCATAAGCCTTCCCACTCTTGTTTTTCCGCAAAAAATACCTTCCTTGTTAAGCTGAGCCGTTACCCTTCTCACTCCATATGTTTCATGGCTCTCCTTATGCACTCTTTTGATTTCTTTTAGTAACTTTTTATCTTCTTTCTCTTTCTCACTTCCTGGCCTGTTTACCCAGTCATAGTATCCGCTTCCTGACAGTTCTAAAACCTCACACATCTTCTGCACAGAAAACTCGAAGCGGTGATCATATACAAATTGATATCTTAGTTCTCTGGCTTTGTGAAGATGCGTATAGCTTTTTTTAATATCGCATTTTCCTCACGCAGATCATCTAATTCCTTTTTCATTTTCCTAATCTCAGCATCCTCAGGCTTTAATTTACCATTGCCAGGAAAAGCATCATTGCCGTGGTCTTTAAATTCACTAACCCACCTGTATAACGTATTTACGTGAATTCCAACATCTTCTGCTATTGCTGTTGCACTCTTGCCTTCTTCACATATCATACTTACGAGACTTTGCTTAAATTCTTTTGTATACCTCTTACGCCTTTTTACCAACTGTTACACGCCCTTTCTGGTATTATTATACCAACTTAACTGCGTGTCCAGCAAACCGGGTACAGGTCACATAGCATCATTCCACCCTTCGGGATGCCCTGCCGCGAGATAAGTATACTCCTTTGCTTCCGGAGTCATAAGAATAGGATTTCTCATAACCAGTTTATTATCTCTATCTTTGAATCCCATCCACATTTGATCAGCGATTTCCTGATTCCAATATAAAGAAGCTTTTGTTCCATCTATTTCAAAGTTAAAATAACATTTTCTGCCTGCGCTGACTTCCGATACGCAAAATATCCCTCTTACCCCATTGTCCATTTTAAAAATTACCGCTCCATAATCTTCAGTTTTAACTTCCACTTCCTCATACTCAGAAGCATTTACTATAGAAAAAGTTTCAACCTGGCTCTTAGGCTTTTTTCTTGCTGGTATTATTATCGCCAAATCCGCAACTACTTCTACTATATTACCGCCCGTTACCACTTGTACCGCATCCATCCAATGGGTTCCTATATCAGCAATGCATCGTGACGGACCGCAAACTTCGGGGTCTATTCTCCAGTTATAATCCGTGTCAAAAAGAAGCCAATCTTGAAGGTATGAACCATGGGCTAATATAGGCTTACCAATTTCTCCATTCTTTACTTTATATTTCATTTCCTGAACTAAAGGATTCATTCTGTAATTGTAGTTCATTCCGTGAATTACATTTTTATTTTCTTCAAGCAATTTCAAAAGTTTTTCGGATTCCTCACTTGTCCTTGCCAATGGTTTTTCAGAAAAGATATGTTTTCCGGCTTTAATAATTTTTTCATTCACTTCAAGATGAAGATTATTTGGCGTACAATTATGTATTACATCAATTTCATCGTCTTCAAGCATATCTTTCAGGCTATTATAGCATTTGGGTATGTAATATTCGTTAGCACGACGTTTTGCCAGATCATAATTTACGTCAGTTACCGCAACAAGCTCTGCGAAACTAATCCTTCTTATTGTTTCTATATGACTTATTCCTATGTAGCCGGTCCCTATAACTCCAACTTTTAGTTTTTTCATAACATATACTCCTCGTATAATATTATTTGTTAATATATTTCTGCTTAACTTCCAGTTAATAACTGGAAGTTAAATCGTTCGCTATACCATATTAG
>JAAZDH010000028.1 GCA_012512865.1 Clostridiaceae bacterium
AATTGGCCGTGATCAACAAAAATACAGGTCAGCCTGTCTCCCACCGCCTTGTGTACCAGCACGGCGGCAACGGTGGAGTCAACGCCGCCGGAAATGGCGCATATTACCGATCTGTCGCCTACCATCTCCCTTATGTCCTTCACCGCGTTTTCTATAAAAAATGACATCTTCCAGTTCCCTTGAAAATTGCATATATTAAAAAGGAAATTTTGGATTATATTCTTTCCTTGCGGGGTATGGACCACCTCCGGGTGAAATTGCACGCCGTACAAGTTATTCTTCCTGTCCTCCATTGCCGCCGCGGGGCAGTTTTCAGAGCCGGCCACGGCATCAAAGCCATCGGGCAATTCGCTCACGTAATAGGTGTGGCTCATCCAGCAGTCAATCTCCACGCCCAAGCCGTGAAAAAGCCGGCTTTTCCCGTCAACGGACACCCTTGTTTTTCCATACTCCCTCCGTCCTGCCATGGATACTCTCCCCCCGAGCATGACGCTCATCATCTGCATGCCGTAACATATGCCGAACACGCGGATTCCCAGCTTAAAAACTTCCCCCTCGCAAAAAGGAGCCCATTTATCATTAACCGATGCAGGGCCCCCCGAAAAAATAATTCCTTTTGGATTTAATTTCTTAATTCTTTCAATTGAAATGTTGTATGGAAATATTTCGCAATAAACGCCGGCTTCCCGCGCTCTCCTGGCAATCAACCGGCTGTACTGCCCGCCGAAATCTAGAATCAACAATAACTAGTTTTTCACTGGATCTCTTACCCCTCTCATTTTCCAAGTTATTATACTACGGGAACCTGCAAGAGTAAAATCACCATTTTTAATGTTAAATATAAGCACTGTTTATATATCAACAATATATATGAAGTTTCCAGGATCCGCGGGACAAACAGGTTTCAGCTATAAATTCATCGTATGTGAATTTCCGTGTATAAAACTACATATGAATCCTTTGCACATAGTCGAAAAATCAAAGGAAAACCTCGAATAATCACTCGAGTAAATAATTCGAGTGATTGTGTAAAGCTAAATAATAATGAAAAAATAATGAATAAAAGATAAAAAAGAGTATAAACTTACCCGGCACCATTGTAAACCAGGTCGCTCTGCTCCCTGATTCCCAGGCCGGAAAAATACCTGTTTTCCAACGGTATCCATAGCTGGACAAACATTTCGTACATGCCGGGGCCGTTTCTTTCCAGGACTCTCCTTCTTTGCTCCTCTTCATCTATTCCCAGGAATATTTTCAGGTCATAGTTTTCAACCAGGGCGGGATGCATGCTGTAACTTCCTTCAATTATGTTAAGCTTCCCGGGGGTCACCTTTACAATCTCATTAAATGTTCCGCTCCTGCAGTCATATTTCCTGTACTGGAATTCCCTGCCCCTGTTTATTCCACCTATAACTTCCTCCCTGAAACGTTCATAATCCACGTTACCTCCCGGTTCATCCAGCCTTTCTTTCGTTTTTAGCTCGCGGGGCAGGAAAAAATCATCCATGCAAAATATATTACAGTTACAACCATATACGTTCCCGATTAAACCTGCCAGGGTGCTTTTACCAGCGCAGCAATTACCATCTATGGCCACATTAACCCTGTCCCTTGTTCTCAACAGTGAATCAATCCTGCAGAAAACATCGAAAAAACGGCGATACCTGGCATCAACTATCCTGTAAGCAGGCCTGTATGCCTGGCGGTAGATTTCACTGTGGCTTACAGGCGGATACCCCTTTGCCCTGTAGTCCTCCAGGTAATTATCCGCTTCGGTGATTGTAAAAGGCAGCAGCCCGTCCTTGCAGCACTTCCTGAAGATTCCCAGTTTTTCTTCGAACCTTTTCTTCTTCCCGGAAATGCTGTTTGCGGTATTTACAAAAAAACTGTTTACAGTGGACAGTTCAACGGGCATATTATTCCCTGCTCCCGGATTCGTGCCGGTACCGCATTTTTTCGTTAATAATGGCAGGAGGTTCAATCGTACCAGGTTATTGCCTATATCCTCGAACAACTCGCCAACATGGGCATTATTGCTTTCATTGCTTCCTTTGTCTAAGTTCTTTTTTAACGAGCTGAATTCTTGCTCCAGTTTTAAAAGGCTGGCCTTTTTATCCTTGATAAAATGCCCCCTGCCAAATTCATTCTGGTATATCAGCTTCACCATGTCCTGTATTTGAATTTCCGGGTAGCTGTTGATGTGCCTTGCAAGCACTTCCTCCAGGGTCACAAGCCATACCTCCTGACAGGAATCCCCTTGCTTTCAAGGTAGTCCTTTACCCGGGCTATAGTAAGCTCCCCAAAGTGAAATAATGATGCCGCCAGTACGGCATCAGCCTTGCCCTCGGTTACCGCTTCATAAAAATGCTCAAGCTTCCCCGCACCCCCGGAAGCAATAACAGGAATGCTTACCGCTTCGGATATCGCTTTTGTTAAAGCAATGTCATATCCTTGTTTCGTACCATCGGCATCCATGCTTGTAACAAGCAGTTCTCCTGCTCCCCTTTGTTCCGCTTCTATTGCCCATTCCACGGCATTTTTGCCGGTATTTATCCTTCCTCTGCTAATATATACATGCCAGCCTTTGCCATCGGGTTTAAGTTTTGCATCGATGGCAACCACCAGGCACTTGCTCCCGAATTTTACGGCAGCCTGGCTTACCAAGCCAGGGTCGCGCACGGCGGCGGAATTCACCGATACCTTGTCTGCCCCGGCCTTAAGTATTTTCTCGAAGTCCTGCAATTCCCGTATGCCGCCACCGACCGTTAATGGAATGGATACCTGCCCGGCAGTCCTTTTAACAACATCCAGCATGGTTTTCCGCTTCTCCGCCGTTGCAGTAATATCGAGGAAAACCAGTTCATCCGCCCCGGCCTTGTTATATACCGCGGCAATTTCCGCGGGGTCTCCCGCATCTTTTAAGTCCACGAATCTAACGCCTTTTACTACTCTTCCATTGTTCACATCAAGGCATGGAATAATACGTTTAGCATTCATATAAGCTATAAGCCCTCCTCGCATATATAACATACCGCTCACAAACCGGGAACCTTTGCCCTTCGAAGGGAATACGCGGGCAGGCCCCTTGTTTCACATTAATCCCGTCAAATAATCCTATCCCTAGCCAAAAACCTTTGCCCTCCGGAGTGCAATTATTATTACCGGGATTATTATAACCTGTATGATAATTCCCGGTACGGCATCTATAAAGGCTCTTGCAACAAACCTCTCCCATGTAAAAGCAGTTCCCCTGAGACCATATAAGATGTAACTTGCCATACCCCATATAATTCTCCCACATACCATGGAAAAAATCAAGGAAATATATATAGAAATATTTTTAGAAATACTCCTATTACACAACAGTTCATACATGAACCCGGAAGCAAAACCATACGCAGCCAGCTCAAAAGCCATTGCAACCGCCGTAGGGTACATGGGAGGCGTGCCGAATACCACGCTCCTGAACAAGGGAGTTATGAATCCCACTATTATGCCGTACGGCCAGCCACATATAAAACCACACAACATCACGGGGATGTGCATCGGCAGCAACCTGCTTCCAATACTCGGTATCTGCCCCGTAAGGAAGGGCAGCAAAAAGCCCAGGGCAATAAACAAACCTGATAATACGATGTTATTCGTTGACAATCTTTTCATAATCATCCCCCATTTTAATGAAATTCAACAATTGATGTTCCAGGGCAATAAAAAAACCACGCCCATATCCTTCTCTTCTGAGAAGAAATACCTTCGTGGTACTGATACATAATCTAACACTCATTTAATGGCTTTGCAGTGCATACCGGCTTCTGCCGGCTCTTTTCCTTATAAATTCCCTTGCTAATTATTTACCAATTACAAAACTATTTTTAAACAAGTATATCATGCTTCTACATTTTTACCAACTTCACGTTATAAGCCCTTCTCCTGCGCCTTTTGCGCCTTATTATCATAACTATGGCAAGAATTACAACAGACGCTATTACGATTATAATAGCATAAACACCCAGCGTGATACCATTGGGATTGCTTAACAAGGAAATTATGTCACTGCTGGTTTCGACTATTTTTCTTCCCCGGGGCTGGCTGTAATATTCAGGGACACGGGGAATCCCGCCCATCTTATCGAAGGATTGCAAATACATTGCAATTGCAAGCCATTCCTTTACCTCATTATTCCGTCCCCCGGAAGCATCGGTTATTATATGCTCCTCAAAATCCGTGATGGGAGAACCATCCCTTGTTTTTGGAACAATTGACAGAAGCCCGAAGGACTTTTCCCCGACCACGGAAAGCATTTGCGCTGTATACAAACCTGCTATAACCCTGTAAAGCCTGTTATCGTCAATTTCCTCAAGCGTACCATCCGGTTTCTGTATTTGCACCCGCGTAACCCTGTTAAATATCAACCGCCTGGGGTTAAATGAGTACTTCAATCCCGAAATGTGAAGCTGGGCTGCTTGCATTATGGGAGCTATGGATGCATCAACCTCGCATACCGTTTTTAACTCCTTTCCCGTAAGGTAAACGGAAATCAAGGGGTATCCCGACATTTTATCCTTCCCGATACCTAAAGAGCTGGCGTTGAATGCATCATAAACCGTGATATCCCCCTTCACAAAGGAGCCCCGTATCGTGCCCGCCGGTACTACGGCAGCAGTAACAGGTTCATAATTTGCGCCTTCCGTCCGTTTCACGGCATATATGTAAGCATCCCCGATCAAGTTCCCCAGCGGCTCCTCCCTGTGCTCCTCTCTCATATCCGGCAAGGAATTGAAGCTGAAATCCGTCCGTGCAAGAACATCGTCGAATTTCATTCCCAGTTTATCGAGGTAATTTTCTTGCACCATTTCTTTATACTGGTCTATGGTTTGTGAAATGCCCGGATTCTCCGGGAGACTGCTGTCGATAGGCTTCAGCTTATACTCGACAAGTTTCCATGCCCCGCTCCCGGTGCCGCCTGTACCTGTTGTACCTGGATCCCTTGATATACTCAGGATTCCCAGGTTCGCCCCGTTTTCCCCGCAGGAACCGATAATTGTATTGCCGGCAATAATAGGTTCTTCAAGTATTCTATGGCTGTGCCCGCTGATAATTACGTCAATTCCAGGCACTTTTTTTGCAAGGATTTCATCCTCGGAATCGGTCTTTTTTTCCTCGGTTCCCGAATGGGAAAGGCAAATTATGAGCTCAACCTTTTCATCCTCTTTCAGCTTTTTGACGATTTCTTTTGCTTTCTCAACAGGGTCAGTAAAAACCATCCCGGACATGGGAGCCTGGGATGCAGATTCCTTCCCCATCAAGCCGAATATCCCTATTTTAACGCCACTTCGCTCGATGATAACATATTCCCTGACTCCATAATCATCCATGGCCTTTTTCAGCTTTGCCAGGGATTCATCCATTTTTCTGTCTTTGTCAACCGGGAACGAACCATTGGAAACGACCATCAAGGGTAATTTATCACCGCTTTTTCTGGCAGCATCCAGGCTGGCGGCCAGGCCATCGGCCCTGAAATCAAATTCATGGTTACCCAGTGTGACAACATCGTATCCCATTTTTCCCATTATTCTAAGGCCTATGCCATCACTTGCAAACATGGTTTGGAAAAGGGTACCCATCGAAAAATCGCCTGCATCAAGCAAAAGCAAATCGGGGTTCTCCTGCCTTTCTTCGTTGATAGTGCTTTGCAGCCGCGCATATCCCCCCAATTGAACAACCTTCCCCTCCTGCAAAGTTTTAAACGGCAAAAAGTGGTCATGCTTGTCATGGGTGAAAAGAATTGTAATCTTGCTGCCCGGCTGAACCTCTTGCGCTGCTTGGGCAACCTGGGCTGCAAATACCTCCGCCGTGCCAGGCAAAAGGCATGGACACAACACTTGAAATGTCATTGCAAGAACAAGAATAATGGACAACACGAATAACGGCTTCACTATCTTGTATTTCATTTTCAAAAACCCCTTGCATATATTATCTTTTTCTTACCATAACTGTACATTGAGCCCTGTCACACCTGGACAAGTCGATATCATACTCAAAGCCGAGAGGTTCCAAGACCCTTCTGTACAAAACATCACAGTGCCCGCAGTAATCCCTGTAAGGTTTTGCATGTTCCGTTTCAGCAAGCCTGCCTTTTGAGGGGCAGTGATGCATGACTATCTTAAATTCATCCTTATCCTCATCAAGCTCCATGGTAAAATCCGCCGCTTCTTCGTTCAAGGTATGGCTCCAATACATCCAGCATCCCTTAAGGCCGTGTTCCTTTACAAGGTCCCTCAAGTTGTTGAGAAAATTATCCGAAAGGTATTCCCAAAACTTGATTACTGCTGCTTTTCCGTCCTTTTCCTCAAGATACTTGAACAACTCACTGTACGCAGGTATAAATTCAGTACAGGAAATCACGGTTTCTGCCTCCTTGTAAATCTCTGGATATTGCTTCCAGGATCTTCATTATAATCAAGAAATTCAGCTATGTAGGGAGTCCCATCGCACAATGCTTCATTGACAGTCCTCGTAGTCTCATGGAAAAGCTCCGCGGCCTTTACGTTGTTTTTCTTGAAATGCTCCATCACGGGGCATTTATTTACCTTTATAATTAATACATCATCGTTAAGTACAATATCAACATCTCCGCCCTCTATACTATAAATTTTTTCAAAATGATCTTTTAAAGCAACAAGGCCCCTCGTTTTTAAATCACTTATCAAGGGCGCATAATAAACTTTCGTAAACCTGCTTAAATAATCCCTTACCGCATCTTCCCCGTAATTTCCATGAAGGTAATCTATTGCATGATTTAATGCGATATGGAAATCTTTGTGCAGGTACTCGTTATCCGATGCTCTTCTATCCATTACCAGTTTTTTCACTCGTCAAGCCCCCTGTCTTCAGCCGGGGACCGGGAAGACAACTTGCTGGATGACTTACAAGAAATACTCCACGCCAGCCTCGAAAATCTTCTGGTCCTTTTCTCCCGGCACATTTTTTATAACATTGCTGCCTATTCTTTCGGAATGCCCCATTTTCCCGAGTACCCTCCCGTCAGGGCTTGTAATTCCTTCAACAGCCATTATCGAGCCATTGGGGTTGAACATGGCATCAAATGAAGGATTCCCATTCAAATCTACATACTGTGTCGCCACCTGTCCATTCTCAAGCAAGCTTGCAACTTGCTCCGGAGAAGCAATGAACCTGCCTTCTCCATGGGATACGGCCATTGCATGGATATCCCCCGGTTTAACCTTTGCAAGCCATGGAGAAAGATTTGACACCACTTTTGTATAAACCATGCGTGAAACATGGCGCCCTATGGCATTAAATGCAAGTGTGGGGCTGTCTTCGGCCAAATCCCTTATTTCTCCATATGGCACAAGCCCAAGCTTAATAAGTGCCTGGAACCCGTTGCATATTCCAAGGATGAGCCCATCCCTCTCTTTTAAAAGCTCCATGACCTCTTCCTTGACATAAGGATTCCTGAAGGCGGTGGCGACGAATTTACCCGACCCGTCCGGTTCATCGCTTCCGCTGAAACCTCCCGGAAGTACAATAATCTGGGCATTCCTTATCTTTTTAGCCATGATATCCATGGAATCCTCTATATCCTTGGATGTTATATTCCTTATCACCAACGTATCGACAAGCCCGCCGGCACTTTCAAAACGCCTTGCCGTATCGTACTCGCAATTGGTTCCCGGGAACAAGGGCATGAATACCCTTGGTTTTGCCACCTTGATCCGGGAAGCTGGTTTGCCGCGTTCCTGGCTGCAGCTATTGCCGTTATTGTCACAATCCTGTAAACCATTACCGGTACTGCCATCGCTGCTCCCGGTGCTACCTTCAGCGCTGTTTCCAGCAATATTTCCAGTTTCCTGCATTTTTCCGCTTTCCGCCCTCGTCGGGAATATATCCTCAAGCGTTTTTTCCCAGCTTCGCAAGGCTTCATCAAGGGTTATTTTTTCTCTATTTACAATTATTGCCTTATCATTAATAGTACGGCCTAACATGCGATATTCCAGGCCTTCAAACAAAACAGCGGGATCTTCATCCCCCGGGATTTCAATAATAATCGACCCGTAGCAAGGGGCAAAAAGCTGCCTTGGATTTTCCTCTTTTTCAAATACGAAGCCTGTCATATTTCCAAAACACATCTTGCTGATGGCTTCGGCAATACCCCCGGTTTTCACGGTGGAAGCCGAGAGTACCTTGCCGGCTTTTACAAGGGAATATATCCTTGTGTAATTCCTATCCAGCTGCTCGAAATCCGGCAATTCATTTTCATCCCTGCCCAGTAGAATGAGCACCACCTGGCTTCCGGCTTTTTTGAATTCAGTGGAGATTATATTATTTACATCTGCAATATTAACCGCAAAGGCAACCAGCGTTGGCGGCACATCCATATCCTTGAAAGTGCCGGACATGCTGTCTTTTCCTCCAATGGACGGTATCCCGAGCCTGATTTGTGCAAGGTAGGCCCCCAGCAGGGCTGATAATGGCTTGCCCCATCTTTCGGGTGATTTCCCGAGCTTCTCAAAATATTCCTGCATGGTCAGCCTTGTTTTCCTGTAATCACCGCCCATGGCACAAACCTTTGACAAGGCTTCCACGATTGCAAAAACTGCTCCATGGAAGGGGCTCCACCTTGCTATCCCGGGATTGTACCCATGGGTCATAATCGTACCCGTATTTGTATCACCTTCGACCAATGGAATCTTGGCAGCCATGCCTTCCGAGGGACTTAGCTGGTACTTGCCTCCATAGGGCATCAGCACCGTCCCCGCGCCTATGGTACTGTCAAACCTTTCCACGAGACCCCTCTGGCTGCATACATTTAATCTCGAGAGATTGCTAAGCCATGCGGTTTTTATATATTCTTCGCACATTGCGATTTCACCGGGCAATGTATTGAAGAAATTTTCTTCTTCGCAAGGTTCCTTTACAATTGCACTGCTCTCTTTCTTAACCCCACTGGAATTTAAAAATTCCCTGCTTATATCTACAACCAGTTTTCCCTTCCACCTCATCCTGATCCTGGGAACTTCCGAGACAAAAGCCACCGGCGTAGCTTCAAGGTTCTCTGCTGCCGCCTCCGAAATAAACTTTTCCGCGTTTTCGGGTGAAACCATAACCGCCATTCTTTCCTGGGATTCCGATATGGCCAGTTCGGTACCATCAAGCCCCTCGTATTTTTTGGGTATTGCATCCAGGTTTATCTCGAGCCCGTCAGCCATCTCCCCTATGGCAACGGATACGCCTCCTGCTCCAAAGTCATTGCATTTCTTTATCAGCTTGCTCACCGGCGGTTTCCTGAATAATCTCAAAATATTTCTCTCGATAACAGGATTGCCCTTTTGCACTTCCGCGCCGGACTTCAACAGTGATTCCTCGTCATGCTCCCTGGAAGAGCCCGTGGCTCCCCCGCACCCGTCACGGCCCGTTCTCCCGCCAAGAAGTATTATAACATCACCTGGAACCGGTTTTCCCCTTATTACATTTTTTTGGGGCGCTGCACCTATGACTGCTCCCAGCTCCATTCTTTTTGCAATATATCCATCATCATATATCTCGGCCACATGCCCGGTGGCAATACCTACCTGGTTACCGTAGGAGCTGTATCCCTGTGCGGCACCAATGGTAATTTTACGCTGGGGAAGTTTCCCCGGCAGGGTCTCTTCCACCGGCATCCTGGGGTCCCCGCTTCCGGTAATTCTCATTGCCTGGTATACATAAGCCCTCCCTGATAAGGGGTCCCTGATTGCCCCGCCAAGACAGGTAGCTGCACCCCCGAAGGGCTCTATTTCAGTAGGATGGTTGTGGGTCTCGTTTTTGAACATGACCAGCCATTCCTCATTTTTCCCGTTCACATCAACATTGACCCTGATGCTGCTGGCATTTACTTCATCCGACTCTTCCAGGTCATTTAGCATTCCTTTCTTTTTAAGTTCCTTCATGGCCATGGTGGCAATATCCATCAGGCAAATGTCCTTGTCAGGCTCCTTTTCGCCGTAAACGAACTTCCTTGATTTCATATATTCTTCAAGGGTTTCCCTTATGGGACCCGTGTATTTGCCTTCTTTAATTTCGATATTGTTAATCCTGGTTAAAAAGGTAGTATGCCTGCAATGGTCCGACCAATAGGTATCCAGTATGCGAAGCTCCGTTATGGTGGGATTTCTTTTTTCAACATCCCTGAAATATTCCTGGCAGTATTCCATGTCATCCAGGGACATGGCAAAGCCCCTGTCTCCAATAAGTTGCATGAGTTGATCTTTATCCATTGATATGAAGCCATTCAAAACTTCCACGTCTGCCGGAGGCTCGATAACGGTCTCAAGGGATTCAGGCTTGTCTAAAGATGCTTCCCTCGACTCGATGGGGTTTATGCAGTATTGCTTTATCCTGGAAAGTTCCTGTTCTGTGACATCCCCTCCGATGACAAAAAGCTTCGCGGTACGGCACAGGGGCCTTTCACCCATGGTCATAATCTGTATGCATTGGGCAGCCGAATCGGCCCTTTGGTCATACTGCCCGGGAAGGTACTCAACGGCAAATAGTTTTTCACCTTCATCAACCTGGAATACTTCATCGTATACAATATCCTCGGGCGGGTCGGAAAATATTGTATTTCTCGAGGCTATGTACTCCTCGTCGGAAATACCTTCAATATCATACCTGTTTATCACCCTTACATATTCAAGTCCATTTATCCCGAGGTTATACTTCAAATCCTTGTATAAGGCTTGTGCTTCTATATCGAAACCCTTTTTCTTTTCAACAAAAATCCGCCGAACTTTATAATTCATATAATAATCCCTCTCACAAACAAGTATATCCCGTTAGTATTTATTAAATGCTCACAGTATCATATAATATCATAAACAAGCCCATAAATAAATGACTTTTAAAGATTTTCCTGCAGTTTTTTCTTACTTCTCATTTGAAAAAGTAAATTCCACACCGAATTTATAGTAAACGGAAAGAGTTTTGCAAACCAGGCCAGCAAAACCATCACTTCTCATACTACAGGCGGCAGCTTGTATTTTTCGGATGAAATCCCGCACATCTTCTCCGATATTTCCCAAAGTTTCAACAAGGCTTCGCCCTTTTGGGAATAACGGCTTGGGTTGCAAGATTTGCAGTTTTTCCAGTACACGGCCTTTTCACGCATCACCGAGGGTTCGGAAGCCAGGTATACTATGCCGGATGCAGCTTCCCTCGGTGTTATGCCATGGCTGCTCCTTTTCTTCCAGAACCATTTTACCAAGCCCGAGGTACCCTTCATCCCGATTTCAGTATTAACCAGGCCTGGGTCCACTGAAAAAGCACGAACAGTGGAATCTTCCCCCAATCTCCGGTTCAATTCTATGCTAAACATTACGTTTGCCAGCTTTGTCTGCTTGTAAGCCAGCAAACAGTTGTAGCGTTTTCTTAGCATTATATCGTCCCAGTTAAACCTGGTCCTGAAATGGGAACCCGAACTGACCATTATAATACGGGCTTCAGGTGTTTTTTTAAGCAGCGGTAAAAGCTCATGGGTAAGAAGAAACGGCGCAAGATGGTTCACGGCAAACTGGGTTTCAAATCCTTCAGGTGTTGTAGTATACCAGCTCGATACCGTGGCCGCATTATTTATCAACACGTCTATACCCTTGCAGCCTTTTTCGTTTACAATCCGATTGATGTTCAAGGCTAATACCTTTACCCTGGAAAGGCACGAAAGGTCGGCAATGCAGAATGTTACTTGCGCACCGGGGGAATTCTCCAATATCGTCTCTTCCGCCTTTTGGCACTTTGCCTTATCACGCCCCGCACCAATAACAAACGCACCTTTTTGAGCAAGCATAATCGTAGTTGCCAGCCCTATACCGGAGGTTGCCCCCGTGATAACAACAGTTTTGCCGATCATGTTTTGTTCCGACAGCATATTTATGATAACCTCCTTGTGAAAGCTTCCTTGTCACTGTAAAAAAAAGCAGGGCAGGGAACCCGTCGGGAAGGCGGGTATTGCCCTCCTGCTTTATCCCCACCGCTCATATATTAACCTGGCGGCGGTGGTTGAAGGCACAAACCTTGATATTATTCCAAGTATTTTATTTACAAGGCCGGGTATGTACACAGGCCGTCCCTTTAAAGCATAGTCTATGGTTTTTGCTGCTACATATCCCACATTTTTTGTTGTTATCCTGCCCATGAATCCCTGGATGTCTATGGCATGGATACAGGGAGGGTTGGTAGGCATTCCCGCGGGGCAAAGCACGGTAACCGTGCATCCCTTTCGCCTTAATTCTTCGCGTATGGCAAGTGAAAAATCCAGCAAAAAGCGTTTGTATGCGGCATAGGTTGCTTTTATCAGCATGGGGTAAAAAGATGCCAGGCTTGATACGTTGATTATCCTGAATGACCGTCCCTTTTCACGGTGTTTTAATGCTTCAAATGTCATTTCAAGATTGGCCTCTATATTAAGTCTTAATATTGTCCTTATCTGTTCAGGCGTCCTTTGCGCAAAGGGACCTTCATAATCAGGCCCGGCTATATTAATCAGCCCATGGAAAATCAGGCCCTTTTCCGTGATATGCTTAAAAAGCCTTTCTCTTGAGCTGACATCCGTGAGATCCGAGGGATAAAAGTCAACATTAACCATGTACGTGCTTGAAATCCCGCATGCAAGGGTTTCCAAGGCATCAGCCGATATATCCGTCAGGAAAAGGTCCCAGCCCCTGCAGGCGCATTCCACTGCAAAGGCCCTACCTAAACCGCCTGTGGCACCTGTAATACAAATCATTGAACGCATGGCGCATCCTTCCTCCCGGCCAAACATTTTAAGACCAACTGGAACCTGGGTTAAGCAAAAAGTAAAAAGATATCCCGTCAATAATTTATCAATAATTGCTTATCAATAATTTACCAATAATTTACTGCTTTTCCCTGCTCATTCAACAAAAATATTGCCATTTGTACTTATCAATTCAATCAACCGCGCGGGATCGCCGTCCTTGTAATATGCAGCCTTCTCATCCCTTCCCGGGGTGTTTTCTCCTTCATTTTCCCGGGCTACTTGCTCTCCCCCGATAAAGATACTACCATTGGACGTGTTGATTTTTATACCGTGTTTTACTGCCGGCAAATAACCCGTGCTGTCATCCGTGATGTCACCCCGGTTGTTTCCCGGGATATACATGTGTATATCCCCGTTATATGTCTTCGCATAAATATTCTCTGCGTTTTCTGCTATATCCGATATTAATATTTTTCCTCCGGTACTCTCCAATCTAATGGCCTGGAAATCCGCTTCCCGGGTCAAGGATAAGGTCAGCCTTGCAACACATTCATGTATGGCAACCAGGTTAAAGAAGGGCAGTCTCCCGTTGGATTTTTCAAAGAAAGCAAGCATGCCGCCCTCATCCCTGGTTTCAAAATCAGTCCAGTCCGGTTGTTCATAGGTTAAAACAATTTTATTATCATCATGGGGTCCTGCGACTATTTCAATGTACGAGTTTGCCGTGGATAGATGAAGGCGGTTTACATCTTCCAAGGCATATTCAAAAACCTGCATCGTAAAGGGCGGTTTCATGCTGTTGAAAATCATAAAATACCGCCATGGAATCCCGGATACCCCAAACAAAAACGATCCTGCCGCCGAAATAATTGCCAGCGCCTTGACAGCCTTTCGCATCCATGTACCCTTTATACCTCTTATATCTTTATACGCGGTTTTTGCAGGTTTTATATCCTCTTCTTTAATCTCTTCTTGGCCTGCTTTTTTATCCTCTTCAACATTAACATGATTAACATGCCCTGGTTTGTATCCCGGTTTCTCCGGCTTGTTCAATATTGCCCGGATTAGCTCCATTGACATGCGGATAAATAATTTGCCGCACCAGGCAAACATTATACAAAAAAGCAGGAAAA
>JAAZDH010000208.1 GCA_012512865.1 Clostridiaceae bacterium
ATTGCTATTCCGTTTTCTTATTCCCTTATAAAACTTCAGATACCTTTACTTGCAGCCCCTCGAAATAAAAAGACTGTGCAATATCTTCTTTTTTGCAAGAAATGAAATATTTTATCTTATTATCTTCAAAATTATATATAAGTATATTTTCGCTATCCGGATCAACTATCCAGAATTCCTTAACTCCAGAAATCATGTAAGTATTCAGTTTGTCAACCATGTCCCTTGAGCGGGTGCCAGGTGATAATATTTCCACTACCAATGCAGGAGTTCCCATATACCTGCCTTTTTCATTAACTTCTTCTTCTGTATCACATGCAATTAGGAGATCGGGCTGCACAACATCAGGATCCTTGAAACCTGCTTTATAAAGGTGAACATCAAAAGGTGCATAAAATACCTTGCACTTTTTATCCTTCAGGTATTCTTTAAAAATTACATATAAATCACCCGATATTTCCTGGTGCCTAATGCCCGGGGAGTGTAGAATTATAATCTCTCCATTTATAAACTCCATCCTCAAGTCGCTTTTTTCATAAATCTCCATAAACTCTTCATATGATACTTTTTTGCCGCTGTACATGTAATCCAGGGCTTTTTCCCTTAATACAAAGTAACGATCATAATCATTTATATATGATGTTATTCTGACTGCCTTACGGCCATTTTTCGTTACAATAACTTCATTATCCTCCATAACATAATCCAGGATTTTCCCCAGTTTGTTCTTAAGCTCCGTTGCTGTAATAATCTTGTAAAAATTTTGATTTTGGCTATTTGTACTTTTATCTGTCATACGAAATCCACCTCAAGTCCGAATATTTATGGTCACTTATTATATTGTATCGTACTATTGTAACAATATAAATTATAATATACTGTACAATATTTGTCAATTTATTCGTGCGCTGCTTTACGAATATTCTATTATTATACCCTTTCCGCGCCGCACTATAATTATTTTACATCCTCACTAAGTTTTAGTTTGATGGCTTAATTTATCCAAAAAACGTCCGTATTACTGAAAACGTATAATTATGGATGAAGCAAGTCATCGATGATATATACAGGAACTAAGTCTTTTTCCTTTAGGACAGAACATATTAAACTAGTAATGTAAAGTATATTATTTCTCATGTCTTCACAAGTTTTAGGCAATTTGCCGACCATCTTTGCATTTATATCATTAAACATTTTTTTATTCACTTTTTCTAATCCCTTCCATATCCATTTTTCTGTTGGATAAGGGGTTCCTTCAGCTAAATAAGCAATCTCCAGCAAACCCTTCATTGCATTGCCATAAAACAAAATACCAGTTAAAACATCATTACGCTTTAAACTGCTATAGAATGCCTCTAAAACGTCAATATGCTTGCAACAATGTTCAATACACTTATCCTTCCAATAGGTACAATCTAATCTGCCAACATACTCTTGTGCCTTTTTAACAGCATTTTTAGTATCATGTATAGGAATAAAGTTTAATATATCATATAGTAGTTTGACATCATTGCATTGAGATATAAAATCAAAATTATTATTGAACAAACACGATAAAGGTGCATATTGAGTATTTTCCATATCAAGTTGTATATATTGAATACGGAGATTGTCAATTTCCTTATGCATAATTCTATACATGGTACCTCTCCCGGAATAAAGGAAGCTGCCTTATAAACTGCTTCTTCTTTGATTCATACAAATCGTTTCTATTCAAAACCTCATCAATGATTCTATTTACCAGTTTTTTATCCGCAACCTTAATAAGTTCATCAATATCCTGCAAATCCTTTTGCTCAAGTCTTATTATTTTACTTACAATAATATCTTCTACTGATAGCATATAGATATTTAAATACTTGAATTTTTCGAGCCTTATCGCCCGCTCCTTATCTTTAGGTGATACTGCAGTACTTTCATACTCCAGCATATCAAAATCCCTCAATTGCACAAAAACTTTACCTAATCTCTAGGGATAATTTATATCTATGAAATCAAAATCTCTTGTCGCCCTATCTATGAAACCACCTAATACACAAGCAGAACCACCTAATAAATATATATCAAAAGGTTCAATTTCAAATGCCCTTGCCACTTTTTCCATATCCAGGATATATTCTTCAAGCTGTTTCCTGATATACATAGCACTCACCTGTAATTATATTCAAGACTATTCTATTATATCACATTATGCAAATATTCCATAATATTGGGCAACCTAAATAAGCATGATGAAAGAGTCCTTCAACTTACTATCCAGCTAAAAAAACAAAAATATAATGTAAAAGCTGATCTCCCGGGCTTCGAAAAACCTGACCCTATTGGTAAAAACAACAGAATACCGGATATTGAAGCAACCAAAAATGGCATAACAAAATTAATTGAAGTAGAAACAGAAAGAACTTTACATTCACACAAAGACCAACAATCAACTTTTAGAAGAAGTGCTGCACAAAGGAAAAAAACAAGTTTTGAAATTGATGTAATCTAGGTAAATTCTTATTATGATTCTTATAATTAAATAAGTATCCATCTTTATTAAGCAAAGATGGAATTTTTTTACTTTTTCGATTACACTGCCCCATTTTCCCGTCATGAATGTTTTAAGTAAAACTAAACATCACTGTACCTGTCCGCAAAAAGGCGCAGCAACTCAGTATAAACTTCTCTCCCTCCATTAATCAACTTTCATGAAAATATGCCAGCTTTACTTAATATAACATCATGCCGTACATTAAGACTTGCATCGCAAGCTCTACCTTAGGAAAAAAATTGCCATTATCGCAAATATATCAATATGATTTCCTTTATACATTATCCTTCCGTCATAATAGTATGCACAAATCTTATAGTGAAAATATAAGAATACACACATTTATGCTCGTTTGTATTTCTAACTTATTCCAACTCTTTTAATTTCGTTAACTACTTACTTTGCACATATAATTACTAACCACCTCCATCAATATTTTTTATCCTATTGTCAATACATCAAAGTCCTTTGATATGTAAAGCTATTTCTAAATCAAAAACATATCTCTCCAAACTCAAATTTTTTAGCCCTAACTCACAAAATCACAGCAATACGCTCCCATCCCTCATCCCCAGGCTTTCAATAAGCTTCCTATCCTCTAATAATTTAGGTACTCCCCACACTAAAAGATGCTTTGCTCTCGTGCTAGCTACATATCCGACTCTCTTATCTTCACCATCACCTTGAATCCAGTGCTCTTTCCAATGGCCGGAATAACTATCTTTACGTTCACTAGAAATAACTAAAGTGCTATCATAAGTGCAACCCTTAGAACTATGAACTGTATTAATTAGAAAACCGGGCTCCACCGAAAAAACATCCTGGAATTTGATTTTAGCTTTTGCATCTTTCGCATCAAACCATTTCTTCTCATTAAATATTTCATCAAAATTCCGCTCTTCCTCATCAAATTCTGATAACTTTGTATAACACCTTTTTATTATACCTGGGAGCTCATTTCTGGCATTTTTATACCATTCACCGTATGTCAAAGCAAAATTCATCATTTTTTCATTATCAATACAATCGTTCAAAACATCCCTTAAAAATAATCTCCATCTAAACACTGGTTTAATGGACACGGGGCAATAATAATCGGATTTTAATTTTCCGCCGTTAAACCATTTTGAAATTTGTTCCCCGGCCAATTCAAGAGCCTTTTGCTTATGATACCTGTTACCGCTTTCCCATAACCTGATAGCAGTTAACAACAAGTGTTTGCCACTATTTTTATCTATATTTAAGAGCTCATCCTTTAGACTATTTTGCTTTACTAATATACATGACTTCTCCTTCTTGATATTTAATTTTTCCAATATTACAGCATATTTCTGGATTAACTCTTCCGGCTTATTATACTCCAAATACAGAAGAGAGTTTTGCTGCAGAGTATCAATTGGAGATTTATACTCTGGCCGAAAACTTTACCCATTGAATTTGTTAAAGTTTCATTTATACCTTCTCTTGCTTTGTTTATCTGGTTATATTTGCTACCCTCATTGATTATCAAGGATTCATTAAACTTCTTGACTTCCTCAACTAATAAATTTTCTTCTTCTTCATTCATATATTGATGCTTTAGTAGCGTAGCCAGCCTGGATTTCCTGCCACTAGTCAGCTTTTCTTCCGCTTCCCGTAGCGGTGGCAGATAAACACAATCAATATAGTCAAAAGTTTCTTCTTCAAAAGCGCTTGCTTTTGAAGCCCCTCCCCAAATACTTTTTCTATAGTAGCCTTTTTGCGTTGGTTTAGAGTCAACTTCCAAATGTAACCTGGCATTAAAATCAGCGTCACACCAGGTCAGAAATATTATTTTTTCATCCTCTGTCAAATCATTTAAGTGTAAGGTCAACTTATAGTGGTTATTCCCTTGAGAGCGTTTGAGGTTGAAGTAATCATTAAATGTCTTGTTGTTAAGAGAAACATTCCGGGCAGCGTTAATCAAGGCGTAGCGAAGAAGTTTGGAACCTCGTTTCGACATCTTGGTACTTTTGGCATTGAACTTGCCGGACTGGTTTACGGTGGGATCCAGGCCGGCATAAGCTAAAAGCTTTGATGGATTTGAAAACCTTGATATATTTCCAATTTCACCAAGGATCATAGCTCCATTGAGGAATCCGATTTCAGGAATTGTCAAGATAACAGAATCCATTTCAAGCATAATTGATTCGATAATCCTATCGATATCAGCCAATTGCTGTTCCAATAATTCAATCTGTGCGGTGGATTGGGTTATTTGAATAGAAACAGCGGTATTGCCAGTACCGACAGATGATTTAGCCAGACCTTTTAAAGCAATAGCTTCTTTTTTACCAAAACGGCCGTGGGAAGCTTTTTGGAGGAGATTAGCCAGGTATGTAAGGTTTAAGGCGGCGATATCATCTGGAGATGAATGTTTCTTCAAAAGCTGGTAGCAGGTATTGGTATGGATGCCTGATTTAAAGAAATACTGCAGTTCAGGCAAGATAATATCAACGAATGTGACAAGTTGGATTTTGAGTTTAGCTTTGCCCTTTTTAATTTTCTCTCTGAACCGGCAGAGGCTTTTAAGGCGAAGTGAGTCGATATCGGTCTTGGAATAGAGCCTGGGCTTGTTCACTATCATCGACTTGATGATGAGCAGACAGTCTACCTTATCGGTCTTGGTTTTGCGGATGTTAGTTTTGCGTAAGGTGGATGTCTGGATCGGATTGATTACTGAGATGTGATAACCCAGGTCAAAAAGGTGACAAATAAGGTTCTCAGCATAGTGAGCCGTTGATTCAAGGCCGATCAGAGTGCTTTCCTTTTTGAAGGACTTAATCTTCGAAAGGAAGAGTTTGAATCCTGCAGCATCGTTTGTAAACCCGAAAGGTGAGATCAGGACCTCGCCATCAGCGGTCATGGCAGCGGCAAAGTGCTTTTGCTTGGCAATGTCAATGCCAACATAAATCATAGGACCACATCCTTTGAAAATATTAGGCAACTGCTTTGGTCCACTTAGTTTTATCATCATAGACTTGCGGGAGATAAAAGTTTAAAAACTTATCCAACTATAAATGATTTAGATAAAACTGAC
>JAAZDH010000209.1 GCA_012512865.1 Clostridiaceae bacterium
CTATGATTACCAACGACGGGGACGGGCGGGTTTACACGGTTGAGGAACTGTTTTACTGCTTTAGCGGGACAGAGGACTTTACGGAAGAGGATATTCTTAAACTCAAGGACCTGTTGAATGAGAACGACTTTTTTGAGCCGGACAGGAAAAGGCCATTCATGTTTAGACCTCTTGACAGGCAGACGGTTGAGGAGCGGGAAAGAGACAGGGAGCAAACGGAGTACATGGAGGTTAACCGGATGCTGGCGCTTGCTGACGAGTATTTCCCCGGGGAAAGCGGTTTATATAAGAAAGGTGCGAGGTTTGAGCAGAAAATAGCCCTGCTGAGTTTCAATTTCCCTTATACTGCTGTTTTAAAATACAAGGACAAAATCAGGGAATTTGAAGAAGTTACGGGATGGAGTGTTGAGGTCAACAGCGAATGCAACTTGATGGAAGCGGAAAATCTTATATCAAGACTTCTTCCCGGTGATGTTGAAATACTGGCGCCGGTATCATATTTCAGGACGGATGATCTTTTTAAAGTGAAAGTCAGCAAGGAATTTGACGATGCGCCCGTGATTAATAAATTCAAAGAAATAACGGGAATGGATATCTGTTTCGAGCTGAAAGGGAAAGAGAAAGCAGCATCGAATGCGGCTCCCCTAAGACGGGAGGGCCAGATGGAACAAAATCGTGCCCTGCAGCTCATAGATGAAGCCTTTAAAGATAAAGAGGATAAGCTTTATAGAAAAAGCCTTAAAACAGATGGCAGCGAATCCTTTATTGAGCTTTCTTTTATTTCTCCGTTTGTCGGAGAAAGGTATACCGGGCTTATAGAAGAGTTAAAGGCGCAGACATGCTGGGATATACGTATTAGCCAGACTCCGAACCAGAATGAAATACTCAAGATTGGCAAGAATATCTTTGATGAAAAAGGAGCCAGTTTGAAAAAAGCCCTTTCATACCTGCCTAAAGAGATGAAAGTCAGGGCAGTAACAACGTGCGGCATAGATGATGGGCGGAAAGAGGAAATACAAAAAGAGTTTGCCAAGGTGACAGGTCTTGAAATTGAGATAATATGACAATTAATATATTTCAAAGTTTATATATCAAAGCTTTCAGCATCCGTTTATTGACAACTTAATTTCATTAAAAATAACCGTTATACTATTCCGAAAGGTCCATATGAACATTTTATAAAATTTAAAATATGTAAAAATAGCCGTAGTATTTAAAACAAGTGCTTGCTAAATATTGAATTTACCAAGGAAATAATATATAATAAAATTGCGCACAATGTATAATAATAGCCGTAGATTATAAAAGGTGATTTTATGAATGAGATTGAAGAAAAAGTTTATAAGGTTTTCAAGGCAAATAGCGGATATGCACGGACCAGGGATATAACCAATGCAGGAATATATAATATTTATCTAAATAAGTTCCTCGAAGATGGAAGAATTGAAAGGATTAAGAGGGGACTTTACCGGTGGGTTGGCATGAATGAAACAAATTATCAGGGTATTGTTGATGTATCAAAGGCTATACCTGGAGGGGTTATATGCCTGCTTTCAGCTCTTTCATTCTATAATCTTACTACTGCAAAGCCAATGGAAGTTAGCATTGCTGTGAATAGGAAACGCAAGGTTGTAAAGCCTGACTATCCTCCAACAAAAATATATTACTTTGCTGATAGCATATTCAAGGCCGGGATAGAAGAGCAACGTATTGGTAATATTTCTGTTCTTATGTATGATAGGGAGAAATCCATCTGTGACTGCATTAAGTACAGGAATCAGCTTGGTATGGATATAACCAAGGAAGCTCTTTACGAATACCTTAAAAATACTAACCGCAACCTTGAATTGCTAATGAAGTATGCTGAAATATGCAGGATTAAACCTGTACTTAAGAATTACCTGGAGGTTTTGTTATGAGCCAGAGACAATTAAAGAACAAGTCTGCCTCTGTGCGTGCAAAACTATATAATATCGCCCGGAAAGAGAATTTAGATCTAAATGTTCTGATAGTACTGTTTATGCAGGAAAGGATATTGTATAGGTTATCCCAGTCAAAATACCGGGGCAACTTCGTTTTAAAAGGTGGGCTATTACTGTTCGCTCATAATGGATACAAAGGAAGACCTACACAGGATATGGACCTTTTAGGTAGGCATATATCTAATGATGTTGGAAATATAAAAACAATATTTAAAGAGATTTTTAGCCAGAAACATAATGATGGCTTGACTTTTTCCATAGACACGATGACTGTTGAGAATATTACGGAAGATGCGAATCACAATGGGATCAGAGTAAAGATACGAGGTATACTAGGTAATGTCTCCAATGTAATTAGTATTGATATTGGTTTTGGAGATATAATTATTCCGAAGCCTATTGAAATGCAATATCCATGTATCTTGGATACTGAACCGGTTCCCAATATTAATGTTTATACAATGGAGTCTATCGTTGCTGAAAAGTTTCACGCAATGATAAAACTTGGAATAATAAATAGTAGGATGAAGGACTTCTACGATATTTATGCGCTATCTAAGAAAAACAACTTCGAAGGTATTGTTCTCCAAGAAGCTCTCAAGGAGACTTTTGCAAGGAGGAATACAGGTTTCGAGAAAAACCCTCCAGTGTTTAGCGAGTCTTTTAAGCATGATAATGATAAAAAGCTCCAGTGGAATGCTTTCCTTAAGAAAACAAAAATAGAAGGCATTCCTTCAGATTTCAGCGAAGTATTACTTCAGATAGAGAAATTTATATTACCAGTATGTGAGAAAATATTAAAGGAAGATGATTTCGTAAAAAAATGGAATCACGAAACAAATGCGTGGATATAAAATTGCAGCAGCAGATATCTAACTAGCTGGTGGATATTAGATGCATATGTACAGAAGAATAATTGCAATAAATCATTGATCTTGTTTACACCTGCTATACTCAATTTTACAGATTTTAACTACCCCTCAAGATTAGGAAAAGTTTTGTGCAATTGAGGAATTTTGATAGGTTGGAATATAAATGTAAAATTTTTTCAAGTATTTAAATGTGATAAAATTAACGCGGGTTTTTCTGGATTAATTTAGGAATCTGCAAAAAACTTTAAAAAGTGTGCAAGCTTTTCAATCAGCGTAATTATATGTTAATGTCAATCTAATTTTAGGCCACTTACCGGCCTAAAATTAGATTGACATTAACAAGTAAGTGTTGACAAAATATACAAAATATAGACATATTGAAAGGGTGATCTGAAATGTCAAAGACGAAGGTTGCTGATTTTTATTATGGTGCAGCATTATCTATGTTATTTAACAATAGTACAAGAAAAATTTCCATTGCACTAATTGAAAGTGATGAGAATCGGCAGTTATATTATTTGATGACTGATAATAATGAATGTCGTCTCTTCATTAAGTATCGTTCTACAAGAATAGAAACAAAAAAAGAAAATTATAATAGTTGGCTATTTACCATGACTGAAAGAGATAAAAATGAAATTCAGACAATAATTGATGAGGGCCATAACCTAGTACTAGCACTTGTGTGCGGAGTATCAGGGCTTTCTGATAGTGAGCTTGCTTTGCTTGATAGAGACCAGGTAAAAAAACTAATAGATTTAGGAAAGGATTCCATAACAATAAGCCGAAAGAAGCACGAGCGAGCCTATCGTATTTCTATTGGAGGTGGCAGAGAAAATGCTATGCTAGTTGAGGC
>JAAZDH010000210.1 GCA_012512865.1 Clostridiaceae bacterium
GAAATCGTGTTAATACTTATAGTGTAATTATGGTGTAATTTAACCGGAACTTGTTACTAGGAAGTAAAACCGGACAGGCAAAACGGGTCAAAATGATAATAAATGCAGAGGGGAGGATTGTTCATGATCTACGATAATGAAAATAATAAAAATATTGATTATCAAAACGGAAACAGCTTTGATAATAATAGCCCGGCAAATCCTTCAACACCGGTTTTCAGGAATTCGCCCTTTTACTACAGCGAGAGCCTGAAAAAGAAAAAGAGCAAGAAGGGATTCAACTTATTCCAGGTGATTCTTATTGCAGTTTTGAGCTCAATCCTGGGAGGAGGCGTTGTTTTTCTTGCATTTCAAGTCGTTGCACCTGCCATACAACCTGATGTGGATAGGTGCTTCGACAGGATACTGGCTCCCAGCGGGTTATCTTCAAATGCCCCAGGCAACCAGGAATTGACATCTTACAAGATAGAAATAGAGAAGACAGATTCACCGGTGGTGTGGATTGCAAAGAAGGTTAGCCCTTCAATCGTGGGAATAAGGGTTACCGCCAGGGTTCAAAACTTCTTATTCGGGGAGCAGCAATCCACGGGCGGCGGTTCAGGCATTATAATCAGGGAAGACGGGTATATTTTAACGAATTACCATGTGATTGAATATGCATATGATTCAAGTGCCAACACGGTGGCGAAAAATGCAAAGATAGAAGTATTTTTGCTCGACCAGAAGGATAAACCGTATACTGCCGAAATTGTTGGCGTGGATTGGAGGACGGACCTGGCAGTTATTAAAATCGATGCAACGAACCTGCCTGCAGCTGAACTGGGTGATTCTGACAAGATTGAAGTCGGGGAACTGGCTGTAGCCATAGGAAACCCCGCCAGCGCGGACATGGAGTTCATGGGCACGGTGACAGCGGGAATAATAAGTGGGCTGGACAGAACAATAATGTCCGAAAGCGGGTACGAGTTCAAGCTTATTCAGACCGATGCCGCCATAAACCCCGGAAACAGCGGTGGTGCACTGGTTAACTCCGAAGGGAAGGTAATAGGTGTAAACAGCATTAAAATTGTAGCCACGGGTTATGAAGGTATTGGCTTTGCAATACCCATAAATACCGCCAGGAAAGTTGCCGAGGATTTGATCGAGCATAAGTATGTGCCAGGAAGGCCCTATATCGGTATAAAAGTCGACTCGGACTTTGATGAGTCCATGGCAAGGTACTACCGGGTCCCTGTAGGGGTGCTGGTAAGAGAAGTAATTCCTTTCAGCGGCGCATACAAGGCAGGTATCAAGGTTGGAGACATAATCACCAAGTGTGAAGGCAAGGCTGTAAAGAACTTACAGGAGCTGAACGCAATAAAGAACAATTATAAACCCGGTGATGTAATAAAACTGGAAGTTTATAGAAACGGCCAGTACATGGAGGTCGAAGTGGAGCTCACGGAAGAAAGGCTGACATTTGAACAGTAACGGGCGGTTAACAGGGTAAGGACGGTAAGGACAGCTTGGTAAATAAACGGACGGTTCAAGGACAAATGGATGTTTTAAGCAGAAAAGGACGGCTCGAGAAGAAAAGGACGGATGAAGTACAATGCGATCAACGCAAAAACTGAAGTTATTATTTGTTGCAGCGGAAGCAGTCCCTTTTGCAAAAACCGGCGGCCTGGCTGACGTGGCAGGCTCCTTGCCCAGGGCTCTTGCGAGCATGGGAATTGATGCCAGGATAGGGATGCCAAGATACAAGGAAATACCTGTAAGCATGAAATATGTTACGGATTTCCCCGTGCATATGGGAGGTAAAACCAGGACATGCATTGTCAGGGAGGCCGGGCTTGCCGCAAGCGGGAATAGTGAGATTGCCCCAACTGGAAACATAAGCAGAAGCCCAACTGGAAACAGCAGCAAAGGCTCAACTGGAAATAATGATAAAAATGCAGCCAGTAATAGCGATATAAGCACAATTGGATATAGCAATAAAAGCAGGGTAAATGTCCCTGCTTATTTTATTGACAGCTATGATTATTTTTACAGGGAAGGTATATACTGTCACCCGGATGACGGGGAAAGGTTCGCCTTTTTCTGCAATGCCTTGCTTGAAATGCTGCCCAGGATTGGTTTTAAGCCGGATATCATACATTGCAATGACTGGCATACAGGGCCCGTATGCATGCTGCTGAAGGAAAAATACTCAGAACGGCCTTTCTATGAAGGGATTGCGTCGATATATACCATACACAACCTGGAATACCAGGGCCTTTTCCCCAAGGAGATTCTAGCCCTTTTTAATATCGGAGAGGAGGTATTCATACCCGATAAAGTGGAATTCTACGGCAGGTTTAACTTTATGAAGGCCGGCCTGGTGTATGCAAATATTATAAACACCGTGAGCGAAACATATGCAAGGGAAATACAGGCGCCATGCTATGGCGAGGGTTTGGACGGGCTATTGAGAAAACGGGAAAAGGACCTTTACGGCATTGTTAACGGTATTAGTTGCGAGGAGTTTGACCCGTTAACGGATAAAATGATATATGTTAATTATGACATAAACAGGCTTTCGAGTAAAAAGCAGAACAAGTATGCACTGCAAAAGGAAACGGGCCTTCCGACGGGAGATATGCCTGTTATCGGGGTGGTTTCCAGGTTGTCAAGTCAAAAGGGGTTTGAGCTTGTTATTGAAAAAATAGATGAAATAATGAAATACGACCTGCAGCTTATCGTGCTTGGTCTTGGCGAACCGTACTATGAAAGGGCTTTCTTGGATATAAGGGACAAGTACCCCGGCAAAGCAGCGGTATTTATCGAGTTTAACGATGTGCTTGCCAGGAAAATATACGCGGGAAGCGACATGTTTTTAATGCCTTCCCGTTTTGAACCCTGCGGCCTGGGACAGATAATTGCCCTAAGATATGGTACAATCCCGGTTGTCAGGGAAACAGGAGGACTTGCTGAAACTGTCGTGGATTATGGCCGGGATAAGGCCAATGGAAATGGCTTTTCCTTCCGGGAGTTTTCTTCCGGGGCACTTCTTGAGACGTTAAAAAGGGCCCTGGCATTGTACAATGGCAGCCCGGAAGAATGGCATAAGCTGGTTGCAAGGGCAATGGAACAGGATTTTTCATGGAGCAGGTCGGCGGAAAAGTATGTTGAACTATACCGCCTGGCACTGGAAAGACAAGGGAAGGAAGGACAACCGTAACCGGGGAAAGAAGGATAACAATGGAAAGAAGAATAGCCGGGAAACAAGGAAAAACAAGGGGAGGAAAGAGTGGAAAAAATGAATAAAAAGGAGAGAGTAAAAAAGATTATAGAGGTATTTGACAGGATATACCCGGATGCGGGTTGTTCGCTGGTGTACAAGGACCCGTTGCAGCTCCTTGTAGCCGTGCAGCTGTCTGCACAGTGTACCGATGCCAAGGTTAACGAGGTGACAAAAACCTTGTTTGCAAAGTACAAGACCCTTGATGATTTTGCGGACGTGGACGTTAAAGAGCTGGAAGAAGAAATCAAGCCCACCGGCTTTTACAGGAACAAGGCAAGAAATATTAAGATGTGCTGCCAGATGATTCGAGATAAATTCGGGGGGATGATACCTGATAATCTTGACGACATGTTAAAGCTTCCCGGTGTGGGAAGAAAAACAGCAAACCTGGTGCTGGGAGATGTTTTTGGCATTCCCGGAATAGTTGTGGATACCCATGCAAAGAGATTGTCGCAAAGGATAGGGCTTACCGGGAACGAAGACCCTGTAAAGATAGAATTTGACTTGATGGAGGTGGTTCCCAAGGCTGAATGGAACAGGTTCTGCCACCAGCTTATCTTTCACGGGAGGGCCATTTGTACCGCAATGAAACCTAAGTGTAACAAGTGTCCCATAATTGAGTATTGTGATTTTGGCAGGAACCACTCATAAATTTGGCAGAAGCCATTAATAAATTTAGCAGGATTTATTTATTCATGGATTTAGCAGGTTCAATTTTGTTTGATCCCGGCTTGATATACTGTGGTTTATTCCCGGGCTAGTAAGCTTGAAATGATTTTACAATACTCCAGAATATGTTTTCTTTTGCTTTATCCCACTCTTTTTCCGGCACAAAATAAGCAATCCTGTACATGGAATCGTTTTTCTTGAAGAAAAATTCCAAGCCCTTGTAGTACGTGTTGTCGGCATCGCCAAGAACGGTATAATCCCATAAATACCCCCTTTTATCCTCGATGTCAAGCTCCCTTGATTTAAAATGCTTGTATGTTAATGTGCTGTTGGCTATGGAAGTATCCAGGAACTCTTTCAAGGAATAGGGCATGTTCCAAACCTGGACAAAGCCGTGAATTGCCCCTTGCGTATCTTTAAAATCCACGTGGTACTTGATTTCACCACCTGGGAATTCCTTTTCAACAATTGTGAATATTGATGGATATTCAAAAACAAACCTGCCTTTAAGAGAAATATAAGTGGAAAAATGCAGGGGTTCATGTTTTTGGATACCGGAACTTGCCGCGATTGATTCAATGTGTTGCTCGTTAACGTATATGCTTCCAATAATTAGAATGGGAGGATAGGAGAAAGATAAAACATTATCAATTTTAAACTGTGAAACAGCCATGTTTTTTGTGATTAAACCTGAAAAGAAAAATATGCCTATCCAGAAAGCAACAAGCAAGGACATGGTTATCGCCTTTTTTTTCAAGTTTTTAATAATCATTATAACCAAGGTATTACCTGCCTTTCTGCCTTTCGGACCAACTTTCCGTTTCAAGGGGAATGAATGCTGCAACAAAATATACCTCCTGGTTTATTGTATTCATGCGTGTATGGATTTAAAACCAGGATTTTTGTAACATGATATTTTCATATGAATATATTGGTATTGATGGATTTTTATTAGCGGGGTGGGTATATAGTGAGAATAATCATAATGAGAATGCCAAAATTCCTGGGCAACATACTTAAAAAAGTACTTCGCATATGAGCTTGGCGCATAAACCTGGTACCTGGTACATAAACCTGGTACCTGGCGTATAAACTTGGTATGCAGGTCAGGCATGTGAGCTTGGCACGTAAGCTTGATACATGAAAAATACGTAAAATAAATATACGTGAAAAATACTTAGCATGAGAATACTTGGCATGTGACATGATATAAAGAATCTTGGGCAGCCCTTGAAGGTGGGGGATATATGATTTGCTCCCCTTCCCCCACCGGACATGCACTTGTTACACGGACCTTTTCACTTTATTCGAGCGCAAGCACTTTGCACACACGTTTATTGACATGGATACACCATCTATGACAGCCCTGACCTTCCTAATATTAGGCTTCCATATTCTTTTCGTTTTCCTGTTAGAATGGCTAACCTGGTTTCCAAATTTTGTTTCCTTACTGCAAATATAACACTTTGCCATGTCCCGTTACACCTCCTTATGAAGGAGAATATGCTTGGCATCATATTCTCGCATACCTTTAAACAATCAAGTAAATCAAGTAATAATCATATAATCCCGTAACAATCAAACAATCAATATAATAACACATGAATGGATATATAATCAAGATTTTTTATATATTCTTCGAAGGTAATTAACTGGCACATGTTTAAAATGACTTCCATGGGGGCGCAAAAGTACTTCTATTAAACGTCAGAAGTCAATTC
>JAAZDH010000211.1 GCA_012512865.1 Clostridiaceae bacterium
ATGGTCGCTTCGGCTACGTATTGTAATGTTTAATGCTGGCGAAAAAATCCTACCCGTCACACTCGCCATCCATGGCTCGGGTGACGGCTCGCCGCATCCATGCGGCGAATTACGGATTTTTTCTGGCATTAAGCATAACAATACGTACGCCTTGCTCCAATATTAGCCTGAGGAAGTCGTCTCACCAGGTGGTTAGGAGTAAGGTGGGTGGAGCTTGGAATTTAGGAAAAAAGTATTAAGGTTGTGGGATGGATAGGGTGGTGGGTTGGGATATCCATTTAGATGGTTGATATTTGGTTTAATTTGAATTAATATATAATGTAAATTGGTTGTTTTAAAATATTATTGTTTAAAATATTATTAGTTTTTTAGATAATCGTGCAACAACTATTACTGTTAACAACTATTATTGTTGTTGTAATATTATAAAATATATATAGCCGTTATTTTTATTACGTTGTATAGCATATATGTAATATTATATAGTTTATAATTGCATAGTTTATAGTTTTATAGTTATATAGTTTATAGAGGGCATGCAATCAGTATAAGTAGCGAGAGGAGAGATTGAATGATACCTGTTGATGAACAAATAAAAGTCATAGCAAAGGGAGCGGATGAAATCATTACGTTGGAAGACCTGAAGGCAAAGCTGGAAAGGGCCCGAAAGGAGAACAAGCCCCTTATAGTCAAGCTTGGCCTGGACCCGTCCGCACCGGACATTCACCTGGGACATGCCGTCGTGTTGAGAAAAATCAGGCAATTCCAGGATCTTGGCCACAAGGCCGTTATAATCATAGGCGATTTTACCGGCATGATAGGGGATCCCACGGGAAGGTCAAAAACGAGGAGACAGCTTAGCAGGGAGGAAGTCCTGGAAAATGCGAAAACGTATGAAAGGCAGATTTTCAGGATACTTGACAAGAACAAGACCGAAGTGCGTTTTAACAGTGAGTGGCTTGGCAAGCTGACTTTTGCCGACGTGATTTCCCTTACGTCAAAGTACACGGTGGCAAGGATGCTGGAAAGGGAAGATTTTAAAAACAGGTTTGATTCACATGAAAGCATAGGCATACACGAGTTCTTCTACCCGCTGATGCAGGGTTATGATTCTGTTGAACTGAAAGCGGACGTTGAATTGGGGGGTACCGACCAAAGATTCAACATACTAATGGGAAGAACCCTCCAGAAGGATTACGGGCAGGAAAGCCAGGTAGCCGTGTTAATGCCCATTCTTGAAGGCACCGACGGGGTGGAGAAAATGAGCAAGAGCCTTGGCAATTACATTGGTATCAATGAAGCACCGGAGGATATGTACGGCAAAGTAATGTCCATACCCGACGGGTTAATAATCAAGTATTACGAGCTGGCCACGGACGTGCATCCAGACGAGGTGAAAAAAATAAAAACGGCATTGGAAACCAACAGTGTAAATCCAAGGGATGTAAAAATGAAGCTGGCACACGAAATAACAAGGCTCTACCATGGGGAAACTGCTGCTGATGAAGCCCGGGAGCATTTCGTGTCAGTGTTCCAGAAGAAGGAGATACCGGGCGAAGTACCGGTCCTGGATATTGGTAAAGACAGGGAGGACATGTTTATTAACGGCAGGGTTGACTTGATAAAGGTGATTGTTGCCATGGGCTTTGCTCCAAGCAATAGTGAAGCAAGGAGGCTTGTTTCGCAGGGAGCCGTGAAAATCAACGGCGAACGGGTTAAGAGCATGGAGGAGGTTGTTATAAGAGACGGGGACATAATACAGTCGGGCAAAAGGAATTTTGTCAAGGTGCGAATTTTCAACGGGGCCAACGGAAATGGGACCAATTGAACCATTTATAATGAATATGAATGATTATGCAAATGATTAACCAAGGGGATATGACACTAATGGATACAGTATTTTTGGACAATATTAAGATCGGTTTTTCTACGGGTGATTTTTTAAAGAAGTTAAAAATGGATTTAGATGATGATGACGAGTATGCCGCGGATGTCTTGAATGTATACGAGGAAGGCAAGAAAATAGCAAGGCCGAAAGCCATATACAAGGCGGCATATATCGAGGACAGGGGAGAAGACTGGGTCGTAATTGACGGCATACGGTTTGCGAGCCGCATATTAAGCCTGAACCTGAAGGATGTCCACAGGGTGTTTCCCTATGTTATAACATGCGGAAGGGAGCTTTACGAGTGGGAAAATTCCTTCGGCGACCCGATTGAACGTTACTGGGCGGATGCTTTCTGCGAGATGGCCTTGAGAGAAGCGTCCAATTACATGGAAAAGGATTTTGAAAACAGGATAAGGCCCGGCAAAACTGCATCGATGAACCCGGGTTCACTTCCTGACTGGCCCCTTGGCGAACAAAGGCCTCTTTTCAAGCTGCTGGGTGAAAGAGTGAAGGACACCGGTGTTGAATTATCGGAGAGTTTCTTGATGATACCCATGAAGTCGGTATCCGGGATTAAATTTCCAACAGAGTTTAGCTATCAGAACTGCATGCTTTGCCCGAGGGAAAGGTGCCCGGGAAGAAGGGCCAAGTATGACCCGGAGGCTTTCAGCAGGAGTGTTGAAAATAAAGTGTAATCATAATAAACTGTTTTATTAAGGGGGTTAATGAAATGGGAGGGGTGTCGAGCATGGGGAAAAGCAGTGAAAACATGGACAAGGTCTATGAATATGCAAGGGAAGTTTACGCAAGCTATGGTGTTGATACTGAAGGCGTGCTGGAAAAGATGAAAAACATCCAGGTATCCCTGCATTGCTGGCAGGGAGATGATGTAACCGGGTTTGAAAAAGGAGTTGAAGGCCTTTCAGGGGGAGGTATCATGGCAACAGGGAACTACCCTGGGAGGGCAAGGAACGGTGACGAGTTAAGGCAGGACATCGAAAAAGCGTTGAGTTTTATCCCGGGGAAGCATCGTGTAAGTTTGCACGCGATATATGCCGAGACCGGCAATAAATACGCGGACAGGGATGAAATTGATGCAAGCCATTTTAAATCATGGATCGACTGGGCAAAAGATAAGAACCTGGGTCTTGATTTCAATCCCACCTTTTTTTCCCACGAGAAGGCGGATTCGGGGTTCACGTTATCCTCAAAAGCCGAGGAAACAAGGTCCTTTTGGATACGCCACGGCAAAAGGTGCAGGGAAATTGCCGCCGAGATGGGCAAGCAGCTTGGTACTCCGTGCGTAAACAACCTGTGGATACCGGACGGGATGAAGGATATTCCTGCTGACAGGCTGAGCTACAGGCTTATACTCAAGGATTCCCTTGATGAAATATACGCGAAGAAATATGACAAGAGCCATGTTTTGGACTCCGTTGAGAGCAAGCTGTTCGGAATTGGTTCGGAAAGTTACGTGGTTGGTTCCCACGAGTTTTACATGGGATATGCCCTTTCAAGGGATGAAATGGATGTAATGCTATGCTTTGATACCGGCCATTTTCACCCCACTGAAGGTATTGCCGATAAAATATCTTCGGTGCTTGCTTTCCAGGATAGGCTGCTTCTGCACATAAGCAGGGGCGTGCGCTGGGACAGCGACCATGTGGTTATACTTGGTGATGATGTGCTATCGATTGCCCAGGAAGTCAAGCGGGCCAACGCCTTTGAACGGGTCCATTTTGCCCTGGATTTCTTTGATGCCAGCATCAACAGGATTACGGCATGGGTCGTGGGGACAAGGTCGGTGTTGAAGGCCATATTGTTTGCCATGCTGGAGCCAACGGAATTGCTGAAGGAAGAAGAAAACAAGGGTAATTTCGGCAACCGCCTGGCATTAATGGAGGAATTTAAAACCCTTCCTTTCCCGGCTGTATGGGACAAGTACTGCAGCATGAGCAATGTGATTCCTGGCAAGGGGTGGCTTGATGAAGTCAGGAAGTACGAGGAAGAGGTCCTGTCTAAAAGAGGATAAGAGAATAAATAATTTAAAAGGAGACGGTCATATGTTTGACAGGCGAAGACTGGAGGAGCTGGAGATTATATCGAAAGCCGCAGGAGATTTTCCCGGGTACGTGCAGGGCGGAGGAGGTAATACTTCGGTTAAGCTGGATGAAGAATTGATGGCTGTAAAAGCGTCAGGGTTCAAGCTGAAGCAAATTACCTCCAGGGAAGGTTTTGTGGTCGTAAACTATAAGAATATAAAAGAGTACTTCGGTAAGGTGTATCCTGCTGCGGACGTGGATTATGAACAGGATTTTATAAAATATACGATGGATAACGTGATAGAGCTGGAAGGCATTGCAAGGCTGAGGCCTTCCGTGGAGGCAGGCTTTCATTCAATACTTAAAAGGTACGTAATACATACCCACCCGGTGTATGCAAATATTATTTGCTGCTCAAAGCAAGGGAAGCAATTGGCAGGGGATATCTTCCCGGGGAATGAATGGGATTGGGTATGGATTTCCTATGTAAACCCGGGGTTTTATCTCATGGTAAAGATAAAGGAAGCTATTGAAGCTTACAAGGAGGAAAAGGGAAGGGTTCCCGATATATTTTTCATGGAGAACCACGGCCTTATAGTTACTTCGGACTGCAGGGATTCCTGCATTGAACTTCACCACGCGGTTAATAACCGCATCAGTGAATACCTGGGAATAGATGAAGAGCATCCCCGGATAGTTATTGACAAGAAAGATGATTATTATGTTAGCGGAACAAGATATCTTAATGATTTTTTCAAGGGAAGGGATATAAAGGAGGACTTTTTTGAAAATAACGTACTATATCCTGACCAGCTCGTATATTTGAATGACAGTATTTCATTTACCGGCCGGTATAATAAACCTGGTACAGGAGGGGAAAACAAGCTTATTATTGACACAAATACCGGGGAGCTGGTATACACCACTAGCTTACAGGAAGCGCAAACCATAGAAGAAACCCTGCTGGCATATATATACGTAATTAATAAGATTAAAG
>JAAZDH010000212.1 GCA_012512865.1 Clostridiaceae bacterium
GAAGGTTATTATTGAATAATAGTAATGATAGCAATATTGTTAAGACTAAATGTCAATATAAAGAACAAAGTGATTTAGTTTTATTGTTTTTAAGGATGGATGCGCAGTGGACGGGCGTGGTGAAAAAGAGGTGGATTGCTGGAATTGGCAGAAAGATTTATGACAAGTTTTATTAGGGGTAATAAGATGGATGCTGTTAAAAGCAAGTACAAATATGATTATAGGCATAAAAAGCTTGGTAATACGTCATTGGAGCAAGCAAGAAACCGCTATCCGTACCCGGGATGGGTTGCGCTGTTTGCTTGTTTGTGCCTTGTATTATCTATCCAGATCCTGTTTACAACAGGATGCAGCAACCAAGGCGACAGGTCTTCCCAGGATAATAAGTCTAAAGAAGAAATGGGCCAGGCTGATAAAATTCCTGACAGTTTGAAGGAAATGGAAGAGAACATTGAGAAAATTATTGTAATTCTCGACGGCCCTACGGTTGCAACTTTCGAAGGAAAAGGTATGACAGAAAGCCAGGGCTCAAAAAATATTGAAGGGGCAACAATGGGAAAAAAACCTGGACAACAGGAATCACAGGGTAAAAATGAAAGCGGTGACAGCAGCGAGGGTGAGAGTAACAGCAACACCGGCAATGAGCAGGATAAACAGGGCAGCCAGGATAAGGAGAATAAGCAAGATAAGCAGGACAAGCAGGAAAACGAGGGCAAGAATAGTGAAACCGGCAGCGGAAACAATCAAGAAAAGCAGCAAGGGGAAGGCATGAATGATAATGTCCAAGGAGCAGACCCATGGGAAGAAATTACGTCTGTTATAAACAAAATGCACTATACGTGGAATTCTTACCTGCCTGAAGCTTTAAAAATGGGGACAAGCCAAAATACAATTGATGATTTCAGCAATACCCTGAATAACCTGACAAACGTGATATTGTCCAGGAACAAGTCCAACACCCTCATGGCAGCAAACTCCTTATATGCTTACATGCCGGATTTGTTTGCCAGCTACAAAGCGGGTCCCCTGTCTGAAGTTAAAAGGCTGCGCTATTACGCAAGAAATGCGGTGCTAAATTCATTGGCCGCCAACTGGAACCAGGCGGAAGCAGATGCAGGAAACCTGGCATCTACATGGACAGTACTGAAAAACATGGTGAATGAAGAACAGCAGGAAACAAGGAGCAAGCTTGATTATTCCATTCTTGAGCTTGAGAAGGTAATAAAAGAGAAAAACCAGCCCCTTTCGGATATAAAGGGGAGAATAATCCTTTCCAATATAATGGAACTGGAAGAATCCCTCCCCTCGTAATCCGGTGCATCCATCTTCTTTGCACCTTTCAGCCCCGGGCATTCCTGCCCTGCATGCTTATTTTCTTTACTATTTGCTTATTTCGCATCAAATAAAAACCTGGCAAATTCCGAGTCCGGGTCAATTATCATTATGGTGTTATCCTTAAGGGCTTTTTTATATGCCTGCAAGGTTCTCCAGAAAGCGTAAAACTCGGGATCCCTGTTATAAGCTTCCGCGTATATCCTAAGCGCTTCTGCATCCCCTTCTCCCCTTATTTTCTCTGCTTCTTCGTATGCCTGTGCCTCGATAATAGTTGCTTCCCTGTCAGCCTCCGACCTGATTTTTTGGGCTTCCTCCTGCCCTTCCGACCTGTACTGCATTGCGGACTTCTGCCTCTCGGTATTCATGCGGTTGAAGATATGCCCGTGGTTATCCACGGGAAAATCCGTCCTCTTTATCCTCATGTTCACCACTTCAACGCCGTAGCCCGCCATTTGTTCATTAGTGCTTTGCTCCACCCTTTCAAGCATGCTCGTCACGTATTCCTTGTCTGATATTACCACGTGGGAATCCACTTTCCCGATTTCTTCATTGAGCTTCGAGTAAATAATGTCATCCAGCTTGGTATTGGCTGAGCGTTCATTCCCGAGGGAAGTATAAAACAATGCGGGATTGACTATCCTCCATACCGCGTAATTATCAAGCACCAGCTTCTTCTTGTCCTTCGTAATAACTTCCCTGCTTTCCGTATCATATGTTAAAATCATACTTGTAAACCTTTCCACCGACTGGATGAAAGGTATTTTTACATGCAATCCTTTCCTGTCAGATATTGCTATATCTCCAAATTTCGGGTTTTCCTCTATGGCCTTGACAACTTCATCCGTTTTCTCATTTATAACTATCTTTACCACTTTATCGAATTGCTTTACAATCACCTGCTCCCTCTCGTCAACCTGGTAGAAAAACTGGTTAAGAATAATGCTCAGCAAGATTATGGCTGCAACAATTATACCTATTATTTTAAAACCTTTCTTGAAATCTGCAAGGTTAAGCTTCTTGTTCATTTTTGCATTAAAGATATCAAAATCGGGATTGCCATTCATTGTATTTGCATCCTCCCTTCATTGTCTTTTATCTTGCAACCTTTTACATTTTCGTTATTCCTCTTCTTCATTCCCCGGTATCTCACCTAGTCTTTTAAAACCTGGCCCTTTTCCAGGGGTAAAAACTGTACCAGGTTTCCATCGGTATCAACAATGTACTTTTCAATGCCCGGCAATATTTCTTCCATGGTCTCAAGGTACATGCGTATCCTGGTAACTTCCTTGCCAAGCTCATATCTCTCCAGTATTTGAATGAAGTTTGCAACATCACCTTTTGCTTCCGCAATTCTTTTTTCCTTGTAAGCGATAGCCTCATTTATTATTGCAGCCGCTTTACCCCTTGCCCTTGGTATAACCTCGTTTCGATAGC
>JAAZDH010000213.1 GCA_012512865.1 Clostridiaceae bacterium
AGTTATGGTAGGTTTGACAGAAAAACAAAAAAAGAATTTGCCAAAGAATATTATAGGTATAACAAGGACAAATAATGTGAAAGAGCTGGCAGAAATTTATTCAGCAGCGGATGTTTTTGTAAATCCCACTTTGGAAGAAGTATTGGGATTAGTAAATTTAGAAGCATTAGCGTGCGGAACCCCTGTAATTACTTTTGATACAGGAGGAAGTGTCGAGTGTGTAGATGAAGGCTGCGGGATAGTTGTTGAAAAAGGAAATGTGAGAGAATTAATAGAAGCAATTAATAATATTAGAGTTAACAATTTTGATAAAAAGACTGTTATAGAAAAAAGTCAAAAATTTAGTAATAAAGAAAAATATAATGAGTATATAAACTTGTATAATATAATGAGAAATGAGATAATAAGATAGGAGAGTGTGATATGTCAAACATGATAAAAAAAGCGTTCTTATTATAAAACCTGATGCCTTTCATTTGGGGTGGATGGGATCCACTAGACGTTTGTTTCATATTACAAAAGCTTTACAATGTTTAAACTTTGATGTAATCCTGCTAGCAGGGCGCATGACAAATCCGCATATGCAAAGAGATGTTGATTCCATGTTTCCTGGAATTGTGATTCGTACAAACCACAGCGGGGACTATCCGATAATATTTGAAAGGTCTGCTTTGACAAAACGTTTATGGAGAGGTTTTTGGAAAGTCTGTGGTGAAAATGTCTATTGGTCAAAATTATCATGGGGGTGGGCAGAACGCCTCGATGTGAAAAAAATTATAAAGACGTTGCAGGAAAAGAATTTACGTCCTACGTTTATCTGGGGTGTATCATCAAATTATCTTGAAGGTGCTGTTGCGGCTGAACGTATATCCAAGGAGCTCGACATTCCATGGGTTTTTGAACTACATGATCCACCGCGGAGGGCGGGATTAGGTTCTGATTTAATGATTGTTAAGAGACGTTTTCAAGACTTGTTAAACAATGCTTCACATATTGTTGTAAATGCCGAAAGTTATAGAGAATATCTTATAAAAAATTATAGCATTTATCCTCAAAAAATAACTACAATTTATTTGACTTATGAAAGAAGAATGCAAGAATTTGAAAAGGATATACCGAAAAATACAAAGTTTACCACGGTTTATGCTGGTTTTTTGTCTGGCAAAGGAGATCGATCATTAAAATCTGTTATTTTGGCTCTTAGTGATGCTTTCAAAAAAATCCGGTAATGAAAGATTCTTTTGAGCTTTTGCTTGCAGGAGATGGGCCTGGATTTGATGAAGTAAAGGATATGTCACATCAATATGGTCTAGCTGGGAACATATCTTATTTAGGGAAATTGCCCAGTGATGAAGTATATGAACTTTTTACTAAAGCAGATGTAATTATCAACATAGTTGCAGAAGGTAATCCTTTGCAAATACCTGGCAAAACATTCGAATTGCTTAGCACAGGAAAACCAATTTTAGGTATAATGCAAAAAGGACATGAAACAGCGCATATTTTGTATCAATCTGGGCTAGGTTTTATTCATGAACCTTTTGATATTAAAGGTATATCTAATACACTTATCGAGTTATGGGAAGGTTGGAAAAAGGGAATTTACTTGGTACAGCCAAATTATGATTATATACAAAGCTTTTCAATAGAACATTTACCCTCTAAGATAGCGGATGTGTTGAGTAGCATAGATAATAAGGCTATCGATTTATATTTTCCTTAAAAAGTGTGCTAAATTATAGGCAAAAGAGGGGAGTGCCTTGTATAATATGAGTGAATTTTTTATAAATGCGCCCTTCTTAAAGAAGAAGCCACGGTTTTTGGTTATTCTGTTTGGAACTTTAGAATATGACGGTCGTGTTCAGCGGATGATTTCAATTTTAAATCAGCTTGGTCAAGTAATTCTTGTGGATGTTAAAAAAGATGAAAAGAATACATCTCTCGATTCGACAATTTTCAAAGAAATTACTAGGTACAGTATAAAAATTCCACAAAAAAATGGAAGAATTAAAAGACATTTACAGTTAGCAAGAGCAGCTATTAGAGTTGCGCTAATGGAACGTCCCCATATTATTGTAGCTGAAGATTTTTTTACAACAATGACGGGATGGTTGACTTCTAAAATGGTTCATGCAGAATTAATTTATGATGCCCATGAGCTCATTATACCTGATCTCACACAGTTTATGAGTTGGCGAGACAATTTTTGGTACATGTTAGAGAAATGGACAGTACACCGAGCTTCTTTGGTTATTGCGGCTAATCCAGAAAGAGCCCAATTAATGACACAGCATTACAAGTTAAAGAATCCGTGTGAATATATGTTAAATATACCGCCCTTAAGGACTGAGAACGTAACGATTCAAGAAATTGAAAGGCAGTATCCGGCATTGAAGCGACGATATCCAGAAGAACGAATTGTTCTTTATCAAGGATATGTTTCGTTTGACCGGGGCTTAAATCGATTTGTAGAAGCTCTAACATATCTTCCTCTAAATTACCGGATGGTTGTCGTTGGTGATGGTCCAGATTTGGAACACTTAAAAGCAATTGCTGAAGAAGAGTTACAACGCGGAAGATTTACTGTTTTAGGTAGGGTTGCCAATCATTTATTGCCCGCTATTATAAAGTATGCAGATCTCGGAATTGTAACTTATTCTTATGAGGGACTTAATAATATTTACTGTTCTCCAAACAAAATTTTTGAGTACGCTCAAGCTGGATTGCCAGTTGTAGCAACTGACCAGCCCTCTCTTAGGTCTATGGTGGAAGGCTATGGAATTGGGATATTAATTAGACAGGATACCCCTCCCCAGGAAGTGGCAAAAATTATAAAACAAGTTGTAGAAAGAAAAATAGAATACCAGTATCGGCTTCATAAATTTGTTCAAGCATTTCGATGGGAGGATGAAGCAAACCGCGTTCGTGAGCGTATTAAAGAGGTGCTTGTGAGGCGAGGTTTAGCATGAGTATAGAACCTTTAAAGTTAATACTTATTTTAGGAGGAACGCTTTTTCTGGGGACTTTGGGAGTGATTGCAGCACGTGGTTTTTCACAACGTGCGATGTTAGTAGGATTATTGATTGGTTTAGTTTTTTATAGTGGAATTGGAGCCGCAGATTTGGAGGTACCGTTTATATATGTAATGTATTTTTTTATATTTTTCATGGCTGTAATCATTGGTTTTCATTTGGGACGAGTAGTTTTTATGCCTTTATCGAATGGCATTGGTCGAAAAGTGCCAGAGGCACTAGACTCTATGTCCCGTGGAATATTCTGGCAGGTTGTAATTGCCGCCTATGTTTTATTATTTCTCATTCCTCTTGTTTGGCCAGAATTCCGCCTTTATGATCTATTGAGGCCGCCTAAGCCGGATTTACGCTATGTTTTTTCCCGTAGATTTGAAGAACCAGATGCTGTACTTCGATTGATTGGTTACTTTAAATTAATATTAACCCCTTTTTTCTATTTGGCACTTTATCGTTGGCGCTTTAACTTAGGCAAAATCTCTGTTTTGCTTGTTTCCTTAATGTATATTGAGTATGTGTCTAATGCCTACATTGGTCGTGGTCAAATACTAATAAATCTTGGACTTCTAATATTGGGTATTTGGGTTCTGAGGCCTAAGTATCGTCGGCGAGTTATTGTGGCTGGGATAATACTTATGCCGTTTCTTTTCTATGCTTCCTACTGGTATAGTTGTATTCGAATAGGCGGTACAGTTGGTGGTATAAGTATTGGTAAGGCAATAACATCTGTGCTTACATCAGAACTAAGTTTCCCATTAAAGGTGGGAATGCCGATTATTGAGGCAGGAGCAAGAGTTAATTTTAAGGATTATCTAGTATGGATCATTACACTTCCTCTCCCAAAACTTTTAACAGGTCCAATTGAAGGTGCTAGAATTAATTATGAAATATCAGAGCTTATATTAGGATTGCCAATTGGGTCGCCAGGTTGGTATGTCGTATTGCCGGGTATTGTAGCTGAGTCTTTCTACATTTTTGGGCCTGAATTGTTTTGGTTGCACGGCCTATTTCTTGGTATCATGGCAGCGTTTTTTGCCCGAGTAACAGAACGAGTGCCGCAATTTTTATTTTTGTATTCATATATTGTTATTCAGTTTTCTTATGTTCTCAACCGAGGTGGAATAGCTTCTTTATTGCCTACTATAATAAATGAATTTCTATTATTCTATTTATATCTATTTGCAATTGTATTCTATCATAGGCGCAAGATGTATTCACTCAATATAACGATAAAGCAGAATGCGTGTCAAAAGAATACGGTGAATGACATATATCTAGCTTGAAGGAATTATATACTTCGGACAAATGGATTATCAAAAATTATGAAGATAATACTAGAGATAACTAATTTATGGAAACCATCAATGAAATCGGGCAAATGAAATTGCGGAGTTATGCAGGATTTCCTTTCATTCTTTTCCTTTTAGATTTGAATTGCATAGGAATATGTAATTCAACAAAAACGAAAGAGATTTCTGTTTGATATAGAAGAAAATCCTGAAAATAAAGAATTCTTGGGTTTTACAAAAGGTTAAGAATTAGGAGGTTTAGATAATGTATGAGAAAAAAATATGTGTTATAGGATTGGGATATATCGGTTTACCGACCAGTGCAATGTTCGCAACCCATGGATGTAAGGTGATTGGTGTAGATGTAAATGAAAAAATCGTAAATGCTCTGAACAAGGGTGAGATTACAATCGAGGAACCATATCTCGATATTATGGTACAGGCAGCCGTCAGGTCAGGGAACCTGGTTGCTGATACTAAGCCCCATGAGGCCGATGCGTTTATCATAGCAGTTCCAACACCCATCACCAGAGAGAAAAAAGCCGATATGAGCTATGTGGTTACGGCCACTGAGGCAACTGTGCCTTATCTTAAGAAGGGGAACATGGTTATACTGGAATCCACTTCACCTCCAGGAACGGTGGAGGAACTGATGCTTCCTATACTGGAAAAATCCGGCCTTAAAATAGGGGAAGAATTATATGTGGGGCATTCCCCTGAGAGGGTTCTGCCGGGAAAGATACTGTGGGAACTGGTGAATAACAACCGTATAATCGGAGGGATTAATAGGGTTTCTGCCGAAAAAATACGGGATCTATATAAGATATTTGTCAAAGGCGAGATATATTTGACCGATGTGAGAACGGCAGAGATGTGCAAGATGGTGGAAAACACCTTCAGGGATGTAAATATCGCTCTTGCCAACGAGCTGGCCAGGATATGTGAAAGGCTGGGTATAAACGTCTGGGAAGTGATAGAGCTGGCCAACAAGCATCCGAGGGTGAACATCCATCAGCCCGGTCCGGGCGTGGGCGGGCACTGTCTGGCGGTGGATCCATGGTTTATAGTTCAGAAGGCACCCGATCTGGCCAAAATTATAGAGCTTTCCAGGGAAACCAACGATAACATGCCGCAGCATGTGCTAAACAGAATAGACGAGATTTTAAAGGATGTCGAGGGAGTAAAAACGGTATCAATTCTAGGTATAACCTACAAGCCCAACATAGACGATTTGCGGGAGAGCCCTGTAATTAAATTGATAGAATTGATGGACAAAAGAGGAGGCTATCAGATACGCGTATACGACCCTTACGTAAAGAACCATAAATATCAGTCAAAGGACTTGATTGAAGTGGCAGAGGGAAGCGACTTGTTGGTGCTGGCTGTGCATCACGATTGTTTTAAGCATTTGCCGCTGGATGACATGGCAAAGGTTATGAGAAACAGGAACCTCTTTGATACGAGAAATTTCTTAAGCAGAGAAGAGGTCGAAAATAAAGGCTTCAGGTATATATTGCTGGGCAATGGGACAAGCAGATAAAAATAATTTTCGCAGGGGTGGATACCATGGATAGTATAAAGGTATTAACCGTATTCGGAACAAGGCCTGAAGCCATCAAGATGGCACCGCTTATAAAAAAGCTTGAGGCGGAATCTCTTATAGAAAGCCATGTCTGTATTACGGCGCAGCACAGAGAAATGCTCGACCAGGTACTGGAGATATTCGATATAAAGCCCGACTACGATTTGAACATCATGCAGCACAGACAGAGCCTTGTGAGCATAACCACAAAGGCTCTAGAAGGTTTATATAAGGTTATAAACGAGTTGCGGCTGGATATTGTGCTGGTACATGGCGACACGTCCACCACCCTGGCAGGGGCCCTGGCTGCGTTTTACAACAAAGTCCCTGTGGGACATGTGGAGGCAGGGCGCCGTACATATGATAAATATTCTCCGTATCCTGAAGAGATGAACAGAGTGCTCATCGCTGACATTGCCGAGATGCATTTTGCTCCAACCGTTAGAAACAAACAAAACCTTATAAGGGAAAACATCATACAGGGAATTTATGTGACGGGTAATACCGTCATAGACGCATTGAAATATACTATTGCACCTGATTATATGTTCAAAGATTCAATTCTCAAAGGTATTGATTTTTCAAAGGATAGGTATGTCTTGCTGACTGCTCACAGGAGAGAGAATCTGGGCGAGCCGCTTGAGAACATATGCAGGGCGGTAAAAAGGCTTGTACAAGACTTTGACGATGTATACATTATTTATCCTGTACACTTAAATCCCGCCGTCAGGGAAACGGTTAATTCGATTTTAGGGGGTACCGAGAGGGTTTATCTGACGAACCCTGTTGATGTGCAGGACATGCACAACTTGATGGCCAGATGTTACATGGTTATGACTGATTCGGGAGGGTTACAGGAGGAAGCACCTGCTCTTGGAAAGCCGGTGTTGGTGCTTAGGACCGAGACCGAGAGACCAGAAGCTCTGGAAGCCGGGACCGTGAAGCTGGCCGGAGTTATTGAGAATGATATATATAATATGGCTGCTGAGCTTTTGACTAATAAAGAAACATATGAGGCAATGGCAAGAGCAGTGAATCCATATGGCGATGGTAGAGCTTCTGAAAGGATAGTTAAGGCCATATTACATAGGTTTGGCCTTGGCGAGAAGCCAGAAGAGTTTGGTTTGTAAAAATGTTACTTTGATACTACCCTGAAAATCTGGGAAGGGATAGAAATGATTATTTCAGAGGCTCAATTTATCCGCGAGTTTGAAGTTGTGCGAGATGCATCTTTTATATTTTTTCTAGGAGCGGGGGC
>JAAZDH010000214.1 GCA_012512865.1 Clostridiaceae bacterium
ATTCATACAACCTCTAATCCATGGCCAAATTGTCTGACGTCACATTTCTGTCGTTATTATATATAATAAAATTTATATTGTCAATAATAAATAAAATTTTCTATTTGATGGTTGTACCTCCCTCATTTGAAAAAGTAAATTCCACCCCAAATTTATAGGTAGCGGAAATAAGTTTTGCAAATCGGGGGAAATGAGAAGTGAGAAAATCACTTTTTACAAACTATAAATGGATAAAAAGTATTAAAAATTCATAAAATAAACTAATCAAACTCAGGTTAAACGCTGATTTTTTCTGCGATTACAGCTTTCATGGAATTTACTTTTGCAAAGCGGAAGTTACTTTTTCCATTGACCCCCACCTTGCATCATAATTAAAGTATAAAATTATTTCGTATAATATAAGGTTAATACGGGCAGCAGGAATGCTATCAAGGCAACCAGGAAGACTGCCACGGCACCTACCTTGTTATTCCTCCTAAATGTCCATACCCCGTAACTTACCGTATAAACGAACACCCAGACCAGTAGAAGAAAAACCAATATATCTGTTAACTGCAGAATTAATATCACCTGCCCCCTTCTGATGATTCAGCAGGATTTGTGCGTAGCAGCAAACCGCTCCTGCGTATTTTGAATTTTACTTTTACGTTAAATTTTGTATCTTTATACCTCTCCAGCCAATTGAATTCCTTCCATTTTTCCCATAGCCAGAATTTCGTTCTTATTAACTGTCCAAGGTTGCAAACATCCGAATGGTACTCCTCAGCCGTCTTTTGCAAAAAGATTAATATTTCTTTACCAAGATATTCTTCAATAGCTTTTTCAAGTATTCGAACGTTAGCAGGTTCTTCATAATTCATACCGCTCTGTATATCTACTATATCACCCTCCAGGTCTATTTCAATGTCAGCATGAGGAATCCCATCTACCATCTCCAGCTTTTTTGCGGGTTTTCTTCTTTCTTTAGCGTTCAATATAATAAATTCTCCCTTATGCATGGGATCCGGCACGGAAATATAAGAGTTTTTGTATTCACCGGTAACCATCAGGTAATAGGAGGTTTCTTTGCCGGTCAGTTCACCCACCATCTTATCCCCGTCAAATATTGCAATACCCATTATTTCCGTGGCAGGAGCTCCATATTGGGGGATATTTCCTGCAGTACGGTAATCCAGGTCATTTTCCTCTCCTTTTTCATTTGAAACCCCGTCTTTGGCAATGATATCCTGCGTGCTTTTATATTTGCTTACACCGGCAAGCGTTGCTATAGCCTGGCTGCAATAACATTCCATCTTGAGGTAAAAATTAATTAGGGTTGTATTTGCCGTCAATCCTGTATATTTATAGGAATCGTATGTCATTTTGTAATACTTTGAGGGATTGATTTCCAGCAGCAAGTTTGTGCTATTCAAGTATTCTTCCGCGTTTCCCTTTACCACGACCACGACCATGCTTCCCCTTGCCATCTTGCTTCTCATCAAGGCATGTATATACTTTTGTACCCCATCCCTTGCCAGTTCCTCCGAAAATGCAACAAGTTGTGCGTGTGCAAAATTTAACTGCTTGCTTACGTAGCTATTAACCACATTAATGCCTGAATGAATTGAAGGGGTTTCAAGTGTGGTCACTATTAACGGTTTTTTTTGCTGCCCCCCGGAACTTCCACCATCTCCGCTGCCATTGCCGCCACCCCCTCCTCCACCGCTTCCTGTCATTATAGGCACGGCAAACTGCAATGTCATTTTAAGCTCGCTTGTTTTTCCTTTATCCAGCCCTATAGCCATGACATAGGCCATTTCATCAATTTCGTGCCTGTCATAGCATCCTGTTGCCGCGAGCATAAGTACTGCCGATAAAAAAATTAAACAAATCCTCCTGGTTAATGCTTTTCTTCTCATAATGCTCCTTTTTTCCTTCTCTCCATTAACTTTCTTTTTAATGATGCAAGAATCAACAAGCAAAGAGGGATGCCAAATGCAAAAATCCATGAAAAATTCCTGAAATAACGATTTACAAATTCCAGGCTGCTCATGAGGCTTTGAAAAAGCATGCTTATGTTAAATATAATGATTGCCGAAGGAATAATCAATGGCCTGTAATATTCAAGCCCGAAAGCCTTTTTTATAAGAAAGGCGGTAAAAAAAACCGTAAATGATAAGTAAAAAAGGGCCGCCATGGCCCATACGATCAAAAATATGGATTCGAGCCTTTCATAGAACCTTCCGTAGCTAAACAGGCGGGAAAGCTGGTATACGGGAAGAAAATTCTCAGTAGAAATCGGGTAGGCATAAACCAGCGAATAAGCAAAAACGCTTGAAATAATTATTGCAGCAGAAATAAGAAAGCCTGAAAATCCCACCTCCCTGAATAATTTATATGATTTCAGGTACGGGGCAACAAAAAACAAAACCATGACACCTGAATAAAAAGATATCCTCGGTATGCTCTCAATAAATAAGTTATACGGTCCAAATCCTAAATAAGGAGCCAGTCTTGTGAAATTGCAATAATTAGAAACCCCTATTAAAATTGCTATATATGATATAAATATAACCGGGAAGACCACGGAATTAAACCGTACAATAGCTTCCAAGCCCAGGTATGCGGCTATTACCATGCCAACAATAAAAAAGAAACTAACATAGCTTATTGGAGATAAGTGCAAGGAGATAACTTTCATATTTTCACTATATTCCCTTAATGTAAGAGCGGAAGAAATTATTAAAAATCCTGCAAGAACTGTGCCTATAATAATTTTCCCCACCCTGCCTCCCGCATATTCTGCAAGGTCTATTATGTCCATCCCCTCATAATTTTTATATAGCCTTATTATTAACCAAAATATAAGAAATGCCAGTATTGCTACGTAAGTTATAAAAACCCATCCGGCCGAACCAGCTATTTCTGCAATTATACGCTGCATGCTTAAAAAAACCTGGTTGCACATTATAAGAACTATCATGTTAATAGTTTCCCATTTTCCAAATACCACCTTATCACCCAACGCAACTTCCCCTTTTCATAGCCTATTTATAACCTTTTCATAATACTTAATAATCCTTTTTATCCTTTTATATTTCTTTTCATGTATGTTTCCTATTTTTTCGTCCATCCCCTGCTTATATGCGACTGGCTTTTCCTCCGCTTCACGTTAAGGTAATCCGGCCTCCATTCTTGCTTCCATATCGCCTTTCTTATTATAAAATCATACTCTGCTTTTCCCACCATGGGAGCAAAAGGCACCAGGAAGGGAACACCAAATGATTTTGCTGCGGCAAGCCATAACCCGTTGATAAACAAGCCTGTCGCAATTCCGAGGAATCCTGCCATCGCTCCAAGGACAATATAAAAAAACCTTGATATTCGAATCCCGAACCCAAATGAGAAGGTTGGGACGGCAAACGAGCCTATCCCTGCTACGGCGACAATAATAATCAGTATAGGACTTACAATGTTCGCAGCAACAGCAGCTTGCCCCAGTATCAGGGCTCCTATTATTCCAAGGGTCGGCCCGATCGGTCCCGGCACCCTTATTCCTGCCTCCCGTATTAATTCAAAAGATACCTCAAGGATAAGCAACTCTATAATGGAAGGAAAGGGGACTTTCTCCCTGGCAGCTTCAATTGCAAACATAAGCTCGGTAGGAATCATTTCATGATGATAATTGGTTATTGCAATATACAGCCCGGGCAGGAGAAGCGTGACAATCATGCCAAGAAGCCTGATTATCCTTAAAAAATTGGAATAAGGATATCTTATATACGCATCCTCCGGGGATTTTATCAATTCAACAATATTTGCCGGAACAACCAGCGCAATGGGGGTGCCGTTCATCAATATGCCTACCTTTCCCTCTTCAAGAAACATTGCCACCTTGTCAGGCCTTTCGGTATCAATTACCTGGGGGACGCTTAAATATGTATTATCCTCAAGGTATTGCTCGAGTTCACCCGAATCTATGATATAATCCACCTTAATGCTTTTAAGTCTCTTTCTTACCTGGTTTACCAGAGAATCATTTACAATGTCTTTTATATATAACATATGGCAGGGCGTTTTACTTTTTTTCCCTATAGTAATACTCTCAACAACCAAGTTATTGTCTTTTATTATTTTTCTTACAAGTGCAGTATTAGTTTGCAGGACTTCTGTAAATCCCTCCTGCGGGCCTCTTATGATGAGCTCGATATTGGGCCTTTCCACGTTCCTGTGCTCCCACCCCTTGACATCCGCCACAAAAGCTACATCCGCACCATCCACGAATATGCCGCATCCACCGAAATTTACCTCGTCAATAACATCTTCATATATTCTTGTTTCTTTGACCTGTGCCTGCGGGAGCAGGTGGTCTTTTACATAATCAACTATACTTTTATTATTAATTTTTGAATCATAAGTTGACAGAAGCATCAATGGTTTTAGTATTGATTCATTCACTGTTTTTTTATCAATCAATCCATCTATATAAATCGCAAATGCCTCCACGAGTTTGTCTTTTACGGCTATACTAAATTCCCTGATGATAATGTCTGAATTAATAGGGATGCTATAAACCTTTTTCATATACTCAAGATTTTTTTCAAGCTTTTTACTTATCTTGATCCCTTTATCCGGGCTCTTTCCGCCATTACTCCCTTCACTTTCTTTGCCTGAGCTGTTTCTCCTTCTTTTTCCCTTTTTTACCGTTTTTTCTTCTTCGCTGTTACTTTCGCCAGGTTCAAGTTCCTCTTCTTCCGTTTCTTCCAATATGTAATTCTCTATTTTTCTTGGTTCTTTAAAAAAAAGC
>JAAZDH010000215.1 GCA_012512865.1 Clostridiaceae bacterium
ACATGCACACTTTGTATGACATTGTAATCATTTGTATAGATAATTATATACGATTAGCTTACAGTTTGAAATAGTTAGTTTATAAAGGTTCATAGTTTATGAAGCATGAATTCACAAATATAAGCCTGTGAGGATATTTTGCATGGAGGATATTTTGCTTGCGGACTTGTAGAATAGTCTTGTAGAACAGTTGCATAATTTATATAATTATATAGATAATACTTGCAGCTAACAGGCAATACTTGCAGGAGATGAGCAATACTTGAACAGCACTTGAATAATAATAGCGGTAAATGTAAAATGCGCAGTAAATGCATGGTAAATGCACAATAACAATGTGCAATAATAATACGCAATAATACTGGTGATGAACCTGGGTGCATAAATTCCAAGGAATAAGGTGATCGGGTGGCTGGGGACAAAAAAACAAAACAGGGCAATAAACGGGAAGCCGGCTATGATACCGGGAATAAGCGATTTAAATATATAATTTTGTTATTTATCATCCTGCTGTCGGCATCGGGTTTTTTTCTCATACTATACGGTGGAGCAAGGTACGGCCCTGCAAGCACCCATGATTCAGTGGCCTACATGTATGCATCGGAATCCCTGGTAAGCGGCAAGGGGTTGGTGTATTTCGGGTATGATTCTCCTTTCGTCCAGTGGCCTCCCCTTTATCCCCTTGTTCTTTCGGCGGTTAATCTTTTGATTAATCTTTTAAATGGTTTCTTGGATTGTAACCTGCTGCATGCTGCCGGTTATCTAAACGGGCTTGCTTTTTCGCTAATCATTTTTTTTGCCGGCTACTGGCTGCTAAAAGGCACCGGGAGTCCTGTCATATCGATATGCGGTTCAATTGCCGTATTGGCTTCAATTCCGTTAACATATGTTTCGAGGTTCGTATGGTCGGAACCCTTGTTTATCCTGCTGCTGTTATTATTCATGATAAACCTTGATAATTACATATACCGGTTGTCATTGAAGGCCCTGGTTGGCTGCATTATTTTTGCCGCCCTGGCATTTTTGACAAGATATGTTGGAGCAACACTCATCATAACAGGATGCATCCTTTTAATTGCACGCAAGGGGAAATTAATAAACAAAATTGTTGAAACCTTGATATTTGGATTTTTTTCTTCGCTTCCCGCTGCCCTGTGGATGACCAGGAACTACTTGCTAATAAATACGTTAACAGGTGGACGGTCCCCTGCGCGGGATTCGTTCCCGGATAATTTCACCAGTACTTTTAAGCAGCTAGCTTCGTGGTTTGTACCCGGGCACGCCGAATCCGCATTTCACTTAATGCTTTTGCTGGCTTTATTAATATCCGTATTGACGGTGATAAAAAACCGGTTAATAAGAGAAAACCCGGTTGAAAAAGAAAAGGCGGCAAGGCAGGAGATGAATGGTGACTTGGCTTACAAAATCGCCATACCACTGGTTTTTGCCCTGGTTTATATCTCGTACCTGGTTGTTTCAGCTTCCCTGGTAGCTTTTGACAGCATAAACGACCGGCTTCTTTCGCCGGCTTTTGTTCCCTTTACGATGGGAGTGTTCTTTTTGCTATACAGTTTTATGAGAGCTAAAAACGGGGATGAAAACGGCAAAATACGGGCGGTATTGACAAAAAGCCTGTTTATTGTTTTTTTCCTGGTGTGGTTGACATATCCGTCTTCTGAAATTGTTGCCAGCACCCTGTATGTCCATGAAAAAGGCGCAGGCATCCTTGCTTCGGAGTGGTGGGCCAATTCCGCGGTTATTGAATATGTAAAGAAAATACCGGGAGGGATAAAAATTTATAGTAACTTCCCGGACGCGATATATATCCATACGGGGAAAAAAGCCGGTTATACGCCTAAGAAAGAAGGCTTGGACCTGTATGGGCTTGACAGGTTCAAGAAAATCATAGAAAATGAAGGCAATGCATATATTGCATGGTTTGACGGGAATGCACCTATTGATATTTATGATATTGAAGAGCTGAAGGAGCACTTTGCCATGGAAGAAATAGAAAAGCTTCCTGGCGGGATGATTTGTAAAATAACGGGATTACGGGGTTTTTACAATGAATACGGTGAATAATAGCAAAGCTGGTCCAGCGGAAGGAAAAGCCGGGTCAAGGTTAGTTGATGTGATTGTTTCCATGAGGCCAAAACAGTGGATCAAGAATGTTTTTATCTTTGCAGGGCTCATTTTCTCAAAATCATTTTTCAGCATGGAGGCTGTTTTAAGGACAATTTATGCATTTGCCCTGTTTTCAGCAGTATCAGGTACCGTATACGTGATAAACGATGTAATTGATAGAGAAAAGGATATACTACACCCGGTAAAAAGCAAAAGGCCTATTGCATCGGGACGGTTAAAACCTGGGGAAGCCCTTTTGCCCGTGTTATTTCTGTTAGTACTTGCTTTTTTGCTATCCTGCTTGCTTGATGTAAAATTTTTCGCCCTGCTTGCCGGCTATTTTCTTCTCGTACTAGCTTATTCCCTTGTCCTGAAAAACCATGTCATTATTGACGTAATGGCAATAGCAGCAGGGTTTGTCCTGCGGACCCTGGGTGGAACTGTAATTATCAAAGTGTCAATATCCCCATGGCTGATCATGTGCACGACCTTTCTTTCGTTGTTTTTAGCATTAAACAAAAGAAAGAGCGAACTTGACTTGCTGCTTGACAATGCTTCAAATCACAGGGAAAACCTGGGGAGGTATACTCCCGGGCTGATTGACCAAATGCTTCCCGTTGTAACTTCTACAACGATAATGTCATATTCCTTGTACACGTTCAGTTCCGGTAAATCCAGCTACATGATGTTAACAATACCATTCGTCATTTATGGGATTTTCAGGTATCAATATATTGTTACCGCGAAGTCAAAAGGAGGAAGCCCTGAAACAGATTTTTTGGAAGATAAGCCGTTGTTATTGAATATCGTATTATGGGGCATCTCTTGTTTAATTATCGTATCTTGTTTTTACTAGCCTGCAAATATTTATACTTTGCATGAAACAAAAAATATGGTGAAAAAATATATAAAAAATGGATTATTGAATTTTACATTTATGTGTGTTAGTATTTTATCTATAGGCAGCTTAAATGGCAGGTAATTGAAACATGTAATATAGATAGTTAATTGAGATAAATTGCGAATTGCGGGAAAACCGGAATTGTGCGGTTATTCAAATAATGCCGTTGGAGTTTGCTGTTAAAGTGTTCTTGTTAGTTTACAAGAAAAAAGATGGAGGGAGATTATTGCGGGGAGATTTGCCTGTTTTTGACGAAAATATTGAATTTCGAAGTTTACAAAAAGGCAACATGAGTTTTCACGAGGTTTACGAGGAAATATTGAAGTTTATAAGTTCCGATACAGGGAGCTCGTACAAGATATCCGTAGGGACAGACTCCCATGCTGGACCAACTACTATTTTTGTTTCCTGCATCCTGGTCCACAGGGTTGGCAAGGGTGCAATAGGATTCCTCCATAAAAATGAAATACCAAGAAAGATAAAAAACCTAAGGGAAAAAATATACCTTGAAACATGTGCCAGCCTCCAGCTGGCTTACTTGTTTAATGACGAAAAAATGGCCAACATAATAAAAACAGTTAAATCAGGGGGAGCTTTTAAAGGGGTTACCTTTGAATTTCATATAGATGTAGGAAAAAACGGCCCTACCAAAACCCTTATCAATGAAATGGTCGGGATGGTAAAGGGCCTCAATTTCATACCCAAAATAAAGCCTGATAGCTATTGTGCCAGCTGCTTTGCCGACAGATACACGAAAGCTATTTAATTGCTTCCGCTTTAGACTAATGAATGTTCATACTGTTCTCTTATTGCTGGAATAGAAATTGGCTCAAATTCTTCTCCGCACTTGCAGCGGATTTTATACCTGGTACCCATTACTGAAGGTATTAAAATAATTGAAATATTGCTCTCCTTCTTCGAACCGTCATTTCCAAACTGCTCTAAGGCCATGCTCACAAGGCCGTTTTCAATTATTTCCTTGTTGGTATATCCTTTTATTATTTCCTTTGCAGAACTATGCTCCATGTAAGAACACTTATGGTACCTAATCCAATCCAACAAATCTTCTATTTCATCTTGACGGATAGAGAACACCATGGGATAAACCTTTAAGTTTTTACTTTCGCCACTTTTATTAATTGCCCCTAAAAACCACTTGATGAACATAAAATCTCCCTAACTTTCTATTTAAATAAACTTATATTGTTTAATAAACTTATCATGTTTAATAACTTAATGTAAATTAAATTTAACATTTTGTAAAACATGGTTTACAAAATAATGTTAGCATGTTAATATAAAAAAGTCAACTATATTTTTTAAAAAATTTTTTAAGATTATATACATAAAAGATAAGATTTTAAAGATAAAGAATAAAAGGTTTTTGAAAATTGTAAAGCCTCTACAAAAAGAAAAACTTTGAAAAAGGCGAATGGTTTGATATAATGTTGACCGGAGGAGACAAGATGAACACGTTGGGTGAACTTATAAAAGCTAAAAGAGAAAGCATGAAGCTGTCTTTAAGAGAGTTTGCCGATATGTGCAACGTGAGCCATTCATATATAAAGAACCTTGAAGATGGCAACCCCAGGACAGGGCGAAATATAAGTCCTACTTTGGAGTACCTGGAAAGAATATCTCCTGTTCTAGGTATGTCCGTGGAGGATTTGCTTAAACAAATAGGATATATCCAGAAAGAAAAATCCGAGTTTTATTGTCCCAATCTTAAAATAATAAGAGGGGACAAGTCTTACGAGGATATCTGCAAGGAAATCGAGGAGAAAACAGGGGCCAAAATAGAACCTTCCGTTTATGAAGCCGTTGAAAAGGGAATAGATAAAAATCCGTCCCCCTTGTTCATAGATGTTCTTGCAAAGTTTGTCAATGTTGACAGGAGTTTTTTCTACCGAAAAAATACTCCAAATCTGTTGGAATACGCTAAAAAAATGTTCCCTTACCAGCAAACAGGGCCAAGGAGCGAAAGCATACCGTATTTGCCGGATATCCTCGAAGATATACTAAAATTTGTATCCGATCCTTCCAACCTTGAATATTTGGTATTGGCCAAGGAACTTTCAGAAAAGAAGATAAAGGCCAAGCTCGTAAGGGATGTTTTGTTTGATGAATAATGGGATTTAAAAAGAAAATAAACACGGTTTCTTAACCGTGTTTATCAAAAGATAGAACAGAAGATAGCCAGACTTGTTTTAATTATATGTATCTTACTTGTCAAGGCACTTTGGTTGTCTCGGCTGGTACAAAAGCCATATGCTGGCCGCAGATGCAGATACTAATGCAATAAGGGTTATTAATGCTCCAAGTGCCTTAAAAATCTTTGCCCTTAGCATGTTACTTCCCCCTTTCATTTAATGTTTCTTCGATGAGCTCAATAACATGGTCGGTATACCCTTCCTTCAATAAGTTTCTAATCCTTTCAAGCTCAAAATTGTGTATTTTCCTGCTTATCACGTAATGATTTTTTAGAGTAAAAATCCTGTAAATTAAATACGCTGAAAATATTACTATTATGCATATATTTACTATTAAAACGGTTATTGTGGCAACATCCCGCTTAATGTTTTTCAATCCTTTTTCTACTGAAACCATGCTGCTTATAATTAGCAATCCGCACAAAATTGTCTGTACCAGTTCTTCTGTTGTGAGTTTAATCGCGTGAAATTTTATATTTCTTACCTTACTTAGAATTATGATTACAAAAACTTGAAAGATTCTAACTGGCAGTGAAATCAGAAACCTTATAATGTCACTACTATATGCTATCTCAAGAGAAATATTAAAAAGCTTTATTGTTGATGATAAAAGTATTGCTTCGCCGATGATAAGCACTACTATGGATAACAATACGCCAATAAATGCCTGGAATATATTATGTTTAAAAATAAAATAGATTACTATGGGGTAAAATACTAAGGCAATTATTACATTATATATAAACAAATGTAAAAATGGTCTAAATGCCACGGAAATAACTGTCAAAATAATAGAAGTTAAAAGCAATTTTAAAATGTTTTTTCTAATAGAAAAATTTAGCGCATCTTTATATCCCGCTATTATTAGCGTTGTAAGAACAACAAGAATTTCTTCCGGGAAACTCACACAAAGTATGGATACAACACTCATATCATCCATGGTACATTTTACCCCCTAGGAGCACAGCCTTTGTATTCTCCACTTACTTATGTTTCTTACTTCTATTTAAATTAAAATATTACAATCATTGCCGCAACAAAATGTTGCTTACCTTACAAAGTGTAAAACTGTTTCCCCGCGGAAACAGTTCATTTTTTATCCGTCGTTATTAGCGCAATTATAAGCGCATTAAAGCATAATTTTACGTTTTTGATATTACTATGTTATCTAAAAAACAACATTAAGCCTAAATTATAACCTAAAGATTTAATCTTTTATTACTATGCAAAGATAATATCATACTTTTTGGAAAATGTAAACATTAAAAATAATAAAAAAACAAAAAATCATCAATTTATTAAATCAAAATATTGTGCAAACCCTGTTAAAACCTCTTTTCAACAACATTTCCACGGTTTATTTACTGTGTTAAATAGTAGAGTTCAGCAACTTTCAAAAAGCACGTGACATGCCTTTTGAAAGTTGCTTTCCCGGGTAATAATGAGGAGACATAGCTAAATCCACTAGATGTTACTATGTAGAAACATTTTTATTATAAATTAATATCATGTAAATGGCCTATGACTGTTATATTAAAGTAAGCATGAAGCTGGCTGATTCCTCCTTTCCCTTAATGATGCATAAATGTAACATAATTTAAGTATAACATATATATGACAATAATGCAACATAAATTTTATTAAGAATTTGTTTTTATTTCACTTTTGAAGATTTATATTATAAAATCATGTTTGGGTGATAATGAGAAGTGGGATATGTTGGTGAATATATTAGATCCTTGAGGGAGACTAAAAAATACAGCCAGAGAAAGCTTAGCTATTTATCCAAGGTAAGCAATGCTACTATAAACAGGATTGAAAAAGGGATTTCCCAGCCTGCTCCTGAAACATTGAAAAAGCTTGCAAGTGCACTTGGTGTTACATATGAAGAGCTTCTCTACATTGCCGGTTACCTGGATAAAAACCTGGTTAATGCCGATATTATCAGAAAAATCAGGGAAAAAAGGAACATGTCCCATGACGAATTGTCAAAAGACATAGAGAAATCCATCGGGACAAAAATTCCGCCAGAAGTACTCGAAAGCATGGAAAAGGGGAAGTTGCTCAATCCCGGGCAGGATTACATCAATGCAATTGCCAGGTATGAAGGGGTATCCCCTGGGATGCTTTATAAGTGCGCGGTTAGTGCTGACCTGGATTTTACTATAAAGGAAAGCATAGGTGAACTCAAGGAAAAGCTAAACCAGATAAACCTTTCACATATTCGCAACAAGGAATTGAAGGAATGGATTAATAATCCTGCCAGCCTTGAGTACCTGGTTTTTGCGAAAAAGCTTTTTGATATGAAAATAAACCCGGATTTTGTACTCAAGGAATTTGTATATAAAATATTCAGGAACGGGGTAAATTGAAAATTAAAAGTTAAATTTTCCCTGTTTGACATAAAAAAGAATACTAAAAATGCACCCTGCATAAGAATATCGTATAAGATATTTTTTTACGGGGTGCTTTTTTATGAAAGGAAAAGTATTTTGCGTTTTAATACTATTCTTACTGGTAGCAGTATTTACAAGCGGGTGCAATATTTTACAAAAGCTTGGGCTTGGTTATGGAGAAAGCGACGAACTTCTTCCGGCAAGCAGTTTTGTCATGGAAGAAGAGGAAGCAATTAAATTTAAGGATAAAAAACCTGTTAAGCTATACTTTGCTGACAAGGAAAATGTGAAATTGAGGGCAGAAATACGGTATATTAATGTAAGTGACTTAAAAGGGGATGCAGGAAGCCGGGCTACTTTACTTGTTAAAGAATTGATAAAAGGGCCTGGAAAGGGGGTAAAGCTTGAGGGCACGATACCCGAGGGAACAAGGCTGCTATCGGACGTCGTTGTTGAAAATGACACTGCCACGGTTAATTTCAGCATGGAATTCGTTGAAAAACATCCCGGTGGAAAAGATGAAGAAAAGCTAACTATTTATTCGGTCGTAAATACCTTGACGGAGCTCCAGGAAATTGAAAAAGTCATATTTAAAGTTGAGGGCGAAACAAGGGATTCATACAAGGGGAGTTTTAAATTCAACAAACCTTTTCCGAGGAGTACTTCGATAATAAGCAAGGAACCTCCACTGAGGGGTATAATCGAGGAAGACGAAGATGACAACAGCAGGGAAGACAAGGGTTCGGATGATGGCAACAAGGATGCCGGGATTAAGGAAGGCGAACGAAACAACCAGGTAAAAACTGATGGCAAGGCAGATGAAGCATTCGAAAATATGGACGGGGAAGAAATCCTGGAATAAACTCGACCCTTGTGCAACCTTATTATATTTTTTTATTCCCTGAAACTGCAACGGGCCCCGCAGCTCTTGCTATTCGGGCAGACGGGCCTGTCTTGCTTGCGTGATACCATATAATTCAGGTTTTTAAAAACGGCCCTTAATTCATTACTGCCACAATATGGGCATTTTATACGTTTTTGCTCCCTCTCGCTTATTTTTGCCATTATGTTAAATTCCTTGCCGCACATTTCGCATTGCAAATCATAAAAAGGCATACTTATGATTACCTCCTGGAATAATTTGTCCGGCTGATATAGCAGTATAATATGTATTAATTTAATATATACCTTTCTAATACATATTAATATCAAGGTTAATATCAAGGTGCACAACTATGCCAAAGGTACCAGCCATTATTCAAGTATAATTATATCATAGTTAACATAATTATAGCAAAACAATATAATAATCAAAAGGAATATAGTTTGACCGGCATGATTATAACATAGTACAGCATTATTTTACCAAGTTGACCGGGCCATTCCCAAGTAGTAAAATCTATAATAAGGCTATCCGCCCTTATGGTTAGCCCTTATGCCTTATGCCCCGGTTTTAGTTTGATTGAAGCTTGCGGGTTTCAGCTTGTAAACGCAAAGCATGTTAAGCAGGTCAATGCCGGGAGTATTTTGGTTAAAGCAATGAGATTGAAGCCGTAATGGTTGAAAACTAAAATTAATATGTTTATAAACAAGTATTCATAATATAAATCAAAATATGGTAATATGAATATATTGAATGCATATATTGAATACATATGTTGAGAATGGATGCATGGCATGAATGTATTTAAAATATTGATAATAAATATATAAATAAGCCGGGGAATTAACTGGGAGAGGTTTTTATGAATGAGAGGATAAGGGTGGCAATAGTTTTTGGGGGGCAATCAACCGAGCACGAAGTCTCAAGGGTTTCAGCCCAGTCGGTTGCTGAAAACCTGGATAAAAGCAAGTATGAAGCGGTTATGGTGGGTATTACCAGGGAAGGCAGGTGGCTGCCGTACAATGGTCCAGTGGAAAAACTGGGTACGGGTGAGTGGGAAGCGATTGCATTACCGGGAGCGGACAAGGCAAGGGGCCTGCCGGAGAAAAACCTGCCTGAAATGGATGGAGCCGAAGATGGCGGATTACCGACAAGAGAAATAGATCCTGCCAGGGAAATACTGGTTTCCGTGGTGGAGGAGAAAGGTGCGGGCAAGAAGATTGACGTGGTTTTTCCCGTGCTGCACGGCTTAAACGGTGAGGATGGGACCATACAGGGGTTGCTGGAGCTTGCGGGTATTCCGTATGTTGGTTCTGGCGTACTCGGCTCAGCCCTCGGGATGGATAAGTATTATGCAAAAATAATTTTTGAAAAAGAGGGGCTGCCCCAGGGCAAATATCTCATGTTTACCAGGAGACAGTTTGACGTGGATTTGGACAGCATATTAACACAAGTCGAGGATGTTCTTGGCTATCCATGCTTTGTAAAACCTTGCAATTCCGGGTCCTCGGTGGGAGTTGGCAAGGCCTGCGACCGGGAGGGATTGATATTCGCCATGCATGATGCCTTCAAGTATGACAAGCGGGTCCTGGCGGAGGAATTCATAGACGGGCGTGAAATCGAGTGCTCCGTCCTGGGCAACGATGACCCTGTCGCATCCACCGTGGGGGAAATAATACCATGCAATGAATTTTACGATTATGATGCAAAATACAGCGCCAACAGCACATCCCAAATCATAATACCTGCACAGTTGCCCGAGAATACCGTGCAAAGAATAAGGGAATATGCAGTAAGGGCTTTTAAAGCACTGGATTGTGCAGGACTTGCCAGGGTGGATTTTTTCGTGCATAAAAAAACCGGTGCCGTATATATAAACGAGTTGAATACCATGCCGGGCTTCACCAGTATCAGCATGTATCCGAAGCTGTGGGAAGCTTCGGGTATTTCATATTCCGAGCTCCTTGACAGGCTTATTGAACTTGCCCTGGAGAGGCACGGGGAAAAAATGGGTTTTTAAGGAGGGTATAAAGGCTACAATGGATAATCGGCCTATTGGCGTTTTTGACTCAGGCCTGGGAGGTCTTACGGTGCTAAAGGAAATCATGGAAATAATGCCGGGGGAAAGCATAGTATATTTTGGCGACAGCGGGCGGGCTCCCTACGGGGTGAAATCAAAAGAAACCGTTATAAAATATACCCTCCAGGATATAAGGTTCCTGCTCAGCCATGATATAAAAATGATTGTCATTGCCTGCAATACCGCAAGTGCGTGCAGCCTTGATACTGTAAGGGACAGGTTTAATAATATGCCCGTAATTGAAGTGATTCAACCGGGTGCCACCATGGGTGTAAAACAGACAAAAAACAAGAAAATCGGCGTTATTGGCACAATTGCCACAATAAACAGCGGCGTTTATGAGAGGGCAATAAATGAAATTGATAAGAAAATGCAGGTATTTTCAAAAGCATGCCCCCTTTTTGTCCCGCTTGTTGAAGAAGGACCTGAATGGTGGGAAAACGATATTACTTACAGGATAGCCCTTCAGTACCTGGGACCGTTGAAAAATACAGGTGTTGATACGCTGATATTGGGATGTACCCATTACCCCCTTTTACAAAAAACAATATCAAGGGTTATGGGTGATGATGTAGAGATTGTAAGTTCCGCCCTGGAAGTTGCAAGGGTTGTAAAAAATGTTATAAGTAAAAACAACATGGCTGCGGGTGAAAATACAGGAACAGTTTATAAATTTTATACCAGTGATGTTGTGGAGAAATTCGAACCAATGTGCAATGCAATACTAAAACGCAGAATTAATTCTATTGTAAGGGTTGATATAGAAAAATATTAAATACTACAATATATATTAAATATATTACGAATAAATATATTATTAAATATATACGAAATTACGAAAGAAAATTTATTACAAAAGGTACCAGGAGGAGGAAATACTATTATGGACATCATGGACAAGGATGTTATTATTAGTTTAAGAGGTAGTCAAAGCACAGGAAACGGAACGTCCAACACCCTTGAATTGATTACGGAAGGCAAGTATTACAAGAGAAATAACGCATATTATATTACCTACGATGAAAGTGAAGTTACCGGCATGGAAGGGACAACCACGACAGTCAAAGTGGAAGACGGGGTTGTAACTTTTATGAGGGAAGGGGCGGTTAATTCCCAGTTTGTTTTTCAAAAAGGGCACAAGCATATTTCATATTACGATACAATCCATGGAGCATTTACCGTGGGAGTACTTGCCAATGATGTAAATATAAACGTGAATGATTATGGCGGCGAAATAAGCGTGGGCTATCATATCGAAGTAAACAATGAAACCGATTATAACGATTTCTACATGTCAATCAAGGAGGTAGGGTATCCAGGTGAGAAATATCGTGGAAGAAATGAAAATAAGTATTGAAAACATACTAAGGCAGTCCGTGAACAAGGCTATTG